>NZ_LBMX01000104.1:0-4200 GCF_001010885.1 Clostridium sp. C8
AAAAGTTTAATCTGTCTCAAATTACTTTGAGTCTTAGTTTTAAGACTTCTAAAAGAATTGCTGGTTTATTTTACTTAACTTATTTTCTGTTCAATTTTCAAAGACCATTTTCTTCATCGCCTTTAAGCGACTTTCTTATAATATCATCATAATTTTATTATGTCAATATATTTTTTGTTATCCTTTAAAATATTTGACTCGCTTTAGACGATGAATAAATGTTATCACTAAAAAAACTTATTGTCAATATATTTTCTTTTATTTTTTAATAAAATTATACTTTCACTATGAATTTATCCTCAATATGTTTGTTTTATGCCTTTTTTCGATTTTATATACTCAAAAATTATATTTAAAATTATATCTTAATTTTATTAATATACTCTAATTTAATAGTTAACCTTGTGTATTATCTATCATGCCCTAATGCCTTTATTATTATCAGTGCAGTATCCTCTATTGCTCTTTGAGTAACATCTATAGTCTTACAACCTAATTTTCTCATTATTCTATCTGCAAAATCAAATTCTTCTAATATTCTAGCATCACTTGCATATTCTATCCCTGTAGGCATTCTATGAAACTTATCTAATCTTCTTTTTCTTATTTCTATTAATTGTAAGGGGTTTATTACCAATCCAAATATTTTTTTCTTATCTACTTCAAAAAGTTCATTTGGTATTTCTACTTCCGGCATAAGTGGTATATTAATTGCTTTTATTCCTTTATTAGCTAAATACATACATAATGGTGTTTTAGACGTTCTTGATAATCCTATAAGTACAACATCCGCATTCTTTAATCCTCTATAGTCTTTGCTATCATCATATTGCATAGCAAACTCCATAGCTTCAATTCTTTTAAAGTAAACTTCATCTGTTTTTCTCATTGCACCTGGATTATTGTCTGGCATTCTATTCAATATTGATGAAGTCACATTTATTATTGGCCCCAATACATTTATTACAGATATATTTTTTTCTAAGCATTTTTGAGTCAAATATTCTCTTACATTAACAGTTATTATAGTTGATACTATTATACTTTTTTCGTTATTGGTAACTTCAGTTATCAATTCTTCAACATCTTCTAAACTATTTATGTAAGGAATTCTTTTTACTTCTACCTCTCCTTTAAATTGACTTGCCGCTGCCATAGCAACTTGCTCAGCTGTTTCCCCTATAGAATCTGAAACTGCAAAAATTTTTAACACTTAAAATTCCTCCTATGATTCGTATTATTATTTAGTATTAATATAAATAACCTAAATATTCAGTATTTTATTTTTTAATTATATCAGTATTTAAAATAATTTGTTATCCTTATATGAATTTTATATTTACATATGATAAAATCTTAATATCTTAAGTTTTCTGTAGGAGGATATCATGACAAATAAATTTAATAAAGATAAATGGATTACGATAGGAATACTTCCTTTAATGTGGCTATTGTACTTTGCATTTGAAATTATAACTGGTAGAGTAGATAATTTTTATACCCTAATTATGAACTTGTTGTTGACTATTTTATTTGCCATTACAGGTTGGATAATATATATAGTATCAATCAAATATCCTAATGGCTTTAACAATAAGATAATATTATTAATCTTTTCTGTACTTATGTTAATAGATCAAGGATTAAAGTTGATAATAAAATTATTCTTTTTTGAAAGATATTTTGAACTTATACCAAACTTCCTCTCCTTTGATCCTATAATTAATACTGAGGGGTCTTGGCTTAATGCTAGATTTGGTTTTGGAGTAGGATTTACTACATTAATCATATTTAATGCAGTTTCTGTGCTTTTATTTATAGAGATTTATAGATATTATTCATATCTCAAAAATAAAAGTTTCTGGGCAGATATGACATTTTTATTTGTTACATCTGGAGCATTATGTTCATTAATAGATAAAGTATTTTATGGTGGTAGCTTGGATTTTATAGGGATAAGTAATCTTTTCATAGCTGATGTAAAAGATATGTATATTAACTTAGGTATATTATTCTTTATAATGTTAATTTATCTTGGTGGATATTTTAAAGAAGAAGATTCTTCAACTTTAAAAGATGATTTAAACTCTATAAAGAAATTTTTAAAGTTTGTAAAAAAAGATATTCTAAGAAAATAAAAAAGAAAGAGGTGATTATCATCTCTTTCTTTTATTATATATAATGCTAAGCAAGTTCTTATTAAAAAATCACTTCATTAAATGAAGTGATTTTTGGTGGCTTACCCGGGAATCGAACCCGGTACACCTTGATTAAAAGTCAAGTGCTCTACCGATTGAGCTAGTAAACCTTATGACCTGGCAACGTTCTACTCTCCCACACAGTCTCCCATGCAGTACCATCGACGCTATAGAGCTTAACTTTCCTGTTCGGAATGGAGAGGAGTGTTTCCTCTACGCCATCATCACCAGATATTTTTCTCTCAACAAGAACTTATTATATAGACTTATTACCCATATGTCAACATAATTTTTGAAAATAATTTGTTTTTTTTATTTCTAATATAAATCAATTTAACTTTACTAATAAATTTGTAAGTTATATTGTAGCATTTAGTCATTTTTATATACATATATCTTAATATAAAATGCTATTAAAGAATTGTATATTTCTTTAATAGCATTACTATTATTTATTGTTCAATTTACTTATATATTCTCTTATTGTATCATTAGACTTTTTAAATTTTTTAAGTTCCTCTTCTGTCATTTCTATTTCTACTACTTCCTTTGCACCTTCACTATTAAGTACTACAGGTACTCCAGAGAATACTCCATATTCACCATATTCACCATCTAATAATGTGGATACTGGTATTATTTTATTTTCATCATTTAAAATAGCCTTTATTATTCCAACCGTGGCAGCAGCTATAGCATAATATGTTGTTCCCTTTCTGTTATAAACTTCCCATCCCGCTTGTGCAGTTTCCATAGCTAACTTATCTAAATCTATATCTCCAGCTCGATCTTTATTATCTTTTATAACTTTACTAAATGGTTTTCCCCCAACATAAACATGAGACCATGGAACCATTTGAGAATCACCATGTTCACCCATAGAATACGCTTGAACACTTCTTGGATCAACATTAAATAAATCTCCTATGAAATTTTTTAATCTTGCTGAATCAACAGATGTTCCTGTTCCTATAACATGACTCTTTGGTAGTCCAGATAGCTTATAAACATAATGCGCTATTATGTCAACAGGATTTGATACCACTATAAAGTGGCCCTTAAATCCACTTTGCATTATAGAATCAACTATTGACTTTGCTATTTTAGCTGATAGATCTAAAGTATCTAACCTTGTTTGCCCTGGTCTTGGGGGCGCTCCTGCAGTTATAACTATTATATCAACATCTTTACACTCTTCATAAGAACCTACTTTTATTTTTGTATTTCTATTTAGGTATTCTATACAATGTTTTAAGTCCATAACTTCCCCAAGTGCTTTTTCTTTATTTATATCTATCATAACAACTTCATCACAAACACCTTGAGTTATTAAACTAAATGCAGTGCTAGAACCAACTAAACCTGTTCCTACTATAGCTACTTTTCTATTTTTTGAAATCACTTATATCCCTCCATAACTAAATTTCCATTTTTAAATTATATATTACTTTTGTGCCATTAGAATTTTTTTAAATACTAGTATATTAAAGTTATTGTTGTTTTTTTATATAACATAAAATTTAACTCCCATTTATTAAAAATAAATTGAATAATTCTTATAAAACTTATCACATTTATAAATATTATAAGAAGAATCTACTATTATCCAATACTTGTTCATTATTATTTTTAAATAAAAAAATCCTAAACAAAAGTTTAGGATTTGGTGCGTTATCAGGGGATCGAACCCGGGACACCCTGATTAAGAGTCAGGTGCTCTACCAACTGAGCTAATAACGCATAATAACCTGGCAACGTTCTACTCTCCCACACAGTCTCCCATGCAGTACCATCGACGCTGTAGAGCTTAACTTTCCTGTTCGGAATGGAAAGGAGTGTTTCCTCTACGCCATCATCACCAGATGCTGTGAGATCCTAAATCTCTGATTTAGATATCGAACGCACTCAACGCAATTGAGTTTCCTTATCAAGATCTTCGATTTGGTTCCCGGAACTTATGCAAATTACGCTAGTAATTTGGATTCCTTATTCAGAGTGTTCT
>NZ_LBMX01000105.1:0-9690 GCF_001010885.1 Clostridium sp. C8
ACAACGCTTACTATTGTCAGCGTTGTAAGTTCGAATAACTAAATTTAAATTTAGATTCTCACTTAAGACTTCTAAAAGAATTGCTGGTTTATTTTACTTAACTTATTTTCTGTTCAATTTTCAAAGACCATTTTCTTCATCGCTCTCAAGCGACTTCATTATCTTACTATTAAAATCTATTATTGTCAATATTTTTATTATTTCTAATAATTCTTTTAATTTAGCTTGTTCCTCGCTGGAACGTTATTAATAGTACCACCTATAATAAGACTTTTTTCTACAAAATATACTATTTATCTTATATTATTCTTTATATACTTATTAAACCTCATTATTTCTAAAATATAATACTATTGACACACCAGGAGGCTTTGTTTGAAATTATGAGAAAATTTTATTCAATTTACAATGCACAATTCACAGTTCATATTTTTTAGGATAAAGGTATCAGAAACATATGTTAGATCTTTTATAAAAATAATAAATATATAAGTAAAAACTTAATTCGTCTTTAAATAAAACTTATCTTATATATTGATTAACTTCTAAGTTTCAAATAGCAAACATTAAATACTTGGTGAAGTTCACCTCATTTATATTTGAACTTAATATGAAAACCTATATGCTTAAAATCGTCTAGAGTAAACTCTTCTTAATTTTTAATTATAGTCTACACCTAGTACTTGTTATCTGATAAATATTCCTCGTCACCAATAAAATGAAAGTAACTGCGAACTATGCCTTGTGAAGCATGGACTATTAAATTATCTTATTTCTTTGTATTGTTACTGGATAATTTATAGTTCCCCTAATTTGTTGATTTCCATTAACTACTGTTCCCTTATCAGCGATAACCATATCCATTATTGCCTCTTCTCCAATTATACTGTTCTGCATTATTACACAATTTTCTAATTTTGCACCTTTTCCTATAACAACTCGTCTTCCTATAATGCAATTTTTAACTTCTCCTTCTATATACGATCCATTTGCTATTATAGAATTTGATACTAAACTTATATCAGTATATTGTGTAGGTGGCTCATCTTGTGATTTTGTATATATTGGTTTTAAATTATAAAATAATTCTTTATTTATATCTTGATTTAATATATCTAAATTAGTATCAAAATAAGATTTTATTGAATTTATACAAGCTAAATATCCGTTAAATTTATATGCGCCAACTTTAAAATCATTAAGCCTGGATGCTATATAGCTTTTTATTTTTCTATGAATCCCCGTTTTTATGCATTCATGTATCATTTTAATAAATAAATGTGTCTCCATGATATACATTTCCATATTTATTTTTGCATTTTTCTCTCTTCCTATATTCTCACCTATACTAATTACTCTATTATTATCTTCTATATTAACTACTTCACACTCTAAAAATTTTTTATTTGCATCATCTACATCCTTATATATTATAGTAATATCATTTTTAGATTTTTTATGATATTGTAAAACTTTATTATAATCTATATTACAAATCATATATGATGGGCTTATTAATACATATTCCTTTTTACTTTGCTCTATGAACTCTATATTATCTAAGAAATTATGAACATCATCATAGTTTGGATCATAATCTCCGAAATTAAATACTCTAAGTCCATCTTTCTTTCTATGCAAATCCCATGGCCTTCCATTAGTAAGATGATTTATTAAGGATCTTGATTTATTTGCAGTAAATATTCCTATTCCTTCTATTCCTGAATTAGCCATATTAGATAATACAAAATCAATTATCCTATATCTTGCTGAAAGAGGTACTGATGCCAAAGTTCTATATCTTACTAGCTCTCCCATTCTACTTTGGTTTTCATCTAAGTTTATTATTCCCAAACAATTATTCATTCTTATTTACCCCCTTAAAGATTAATTACTTTTCTATCTAAACATATTTCCTTAAAATCTATGGCTGATTCATCAAGTAAGTATTGATATGCACCAATAACTTCTATACTTTTACTATCTCCTACATGACAATTATTATTTATTATTGCATTACTTCCAATTATGGACTTTTCTATAATAACATTATCTCCTATTTGTACATTAGTCATTATTACTGAATCTTTAATTATTGTATTTTTACCAATATAAACACCTTGAGATAATACAGAATTTTCAATTTTACCGTTTATTATACATCCTTCTACAACTAAAGAGTTTACTATTTTAGCCTCTTCTCCAATATAGTGTGCTGGTCTAACTTGGTTTTGTGAGTATATCTTCCAATCACTATCATATAAATTTAAATCATTATCTATTTTTAATAAATCCATATTAGCTTCCCATAAACTTTCGATGGTTCCCACATCTTTCCAATATCCTTTAAATGGATATGCTATTAATCTTCTTCCATTATTCAACATATTAGGTATTATATCTTTTCCAAAATCATTACTTGAATTTTTATCTTTTTCATCTTCCCTTAAAAACTTTTTTAAAATTCTCCAATTAAATATATATATTCCCATAGATGCGTTAGTACTTTTAGGTACTTTAGGCTTTTCTTCAAATTCATATATTGAATTATCTGCCCTAGTATTCATTATTCCAAATCTACTTGCTTCCTCTATTGGAACATCTATAACTGCAATTGTAGCATCTGCATTATTTTCTTTATGAAAATCTAACATTCTATCATAATTCATTTTATAAATATGGTCTCCTGATAAAATCAAAACATACTCAGGTTCAAATCTATCTATATATTCTATATTTTGATAAATAGCATTAGCTGTTCCTTTATACCAATCTCCACCTTTCTCTTCCTGATATGGAGGTAATATAGATACCCCACCATCTCTTCTATCTAAATCCCATGGATCCCCTATTCCTATATGAGAATTTAAATCTAATGGCTTATATTGAGTTAGTACCCCCACAGTATATATTCCTGAATTAGAGCAATTGCTTAAAGGAAAATCGATGATCCTATATTTTCCTCCAAAGGGCACTGCAGGTTTTGCCATATTTTTAGTTAATATCCCTAATCTAGACCCTTGTCCACCTGCTAAAATCATTGCTACAATTTCTTTTTTCCCCATATTTTATCCCCTCTCTTCTATCCCAATCCTAATTAGACATGTATTATTTATTAACATTATTAAATGATAATTCATCATATATCCTTATATATTCCATAGCGGACTTTTCCCAGCTATTATCGGAGCTCATAGATTGTCTTACAATACTATTCCATTTATTTTTATCTTTATAGATTCCTAATGCATATTTAGTTATATTAAGAAGCTCATCAAATCTATAATTTTTAAACCCAAACCCATTACCTGTTCCTTCATATTCATTATAAGGAACCACAGTATCCTTTAGCCCACCTGTTTCTCTTACAATTGGTACACTTCCATATCTAAGCGCTATTAATTGCCCAAGACCACAAGGTTCAAATAATGAAGGCATTAAAAACATATCAGAAGATGCATAAATTTTATGTGCTAGTTCATTGCTAAATCTTATATTTGCACTAACCTTCTTAGGATATCTATTTTGAAAACTTTTAAATCCATCTTCATACATACTATCACCAGTTCCTAATATAACAACCTGAACCTCCTCTTTTAATAATTCTTCTAATATATTTATAATTAAGTCACATCCTTTTTGATGTGTTAACCTAGATACTAGACCAATCATAGCTACATCTTTATTTACAGGTAATCCTAATTCCTTTTGTAAATTTTCTTTATTGATTGATTTATTTTGAATATTATCAATACTATATTTAGAATATATATATTTATCCTCTTCTGGATTATATTCTTCATAATCTATTCCATTTACTATACCCTCTAGTACAGAACTTCTATATCTAAGAAGTCCATCTAGCTCTTCTCCATATTCAGGAGTCTTTATTTCCTCTGCATAACTTTTACTTACTGTAGTGATCTTATCTGCATAATTGATTGCACCCTTTAAAAAGCTTACTGCTCCATAAAGCTCTAAGCTACCATTATTAAAAGCTTCGTAATCATACCCAAATAGCTCAGGCAATACTTCTTTACTAAACATACCTTTAAAAAATAAATTATGAATTGAAAATATTGTCTTTATATTTTTAAATTTTTCTTCTTTTATATATTCTAATTTATGAAGTACTGGTACCATTCCAGTTTGCCAATCATTACAATGTACTATATCTGGTACCCAATCTATATGCTTTATAAACTCCAAAACAGCTCTATCAAAAAATGCAAATTTCTCTCCATCATCATAATATCCGTATAATCCGCCTCTTTTAAAATAGTACTCGTTATCTAGCAGATAAAATTGTACCCCATCATATTCATACTCCAAAATACCACAATACTGAGTTCTCCATCCTACATTTACACTGAAATTATCAATATATGTTAAACTTTCTTTAATTTCTTTTTTTATATCTCTATAATTTGGTATTACTACCCTTACATCAACACCTAAATCTTTTAAAGCTTTAGGTAAAGCCCCTATAACATCTCCAAGACCTCCTGTCTTAATAAATGGATGCGCTTCTGATGCAACTATTAAAATATTCAATCTCATTCCCCCTTTTAATGCTAGCTCTTATACTTGTTTTCTAAAATTATTTCTTTATTTACTAGCAAATTAATATCTTCATTTAAATCACTTATAGATAATATTATTGCTGCCATAGGTGGTATTTTTAATGATATAGAGTACTTCCTATTATGATAACTTATATCTTCAGATTCTATTATTTCTTCATTTAATTGATTAGAACCTCCAAACTCTTTATTATCAGAATTAAATATTTCTTTATATTTTGCATTATATGGTACCCCTACTCTAAAGTCGTAATATACCACTGGAGTAAAATTACATATAAATACTAATGTATCTTTAATATCATTCCCTTTTCTGATGAAAGAAAAAATACTTTGATTAGAATTATCAGCATCTATCCATTCAAAACCAGTATTATCGTAATCTAATTCCCATAAAGCCTTATTTTCCTTATAAAAGTTATTTAAAAATTTACAATAATTTTGTGTTAACTTATGCATTTCAAATTTATCTATTAACTCCCACTCTAGCTCTTCATATTCTCTCCACTCTATAAATTGAGCAAATTCATATCCCATAAATGTTAATTTTTTTCCTGGATGACCCATCATATATGCTAAATATAGTCTTAGCCCGGCAAACTTATTCCAATAATCTCCCCACATTTTATCAACTAATGACTTTTTGCCATGAACAACTTCATCATGTGATATCGGTAGTATAAAGTTTTCTGAATAGTTATACATCATGGAAAATGTCATCTTATTATGATTATGTTTTCTATATATTGGATCTACTTCTACATATTTTAACGTATCATTCATCCACCCCATATTCCATTTAAAATTAAATCCTAATCCGCCATCTTCAATTGGCTTGCAAACACTTGGCCATGAAGTAGATTCTTCAGCTATCATTAAAATATTTTTAAATTCATTAAATATTACCTTATTTAGCTCCTTTATAAAACTTATTCCTTCTAAACAACCATCACCCCCAAATTTATTAGTTTTCCATTCACCTTCTCCTCTTCCATAGTTTAAATACAACATATTAGATACAGCATCAACTCTAAGTCCATCTATATGAAATTCTCTGAGCCAAAATAATGCATTTGATATTAAGAAGCTTTTTACTTCTGGTCTACCTAAATCAAAGTTAGCAGTTCCCCAGCCCTTATTTTCAGACTTCCACTCTTCCTGATATTCGTATGTTGGAGTACCATCAAAATGATATAGACCATGTTCATCTTTGCAAAAATGTCCTGGAACCCAATCAAGAATAACTCCTATTCCATTTCTATGAAGTACATTTATTAATTGTTTTAAACCTTCTGAATCTCCATATCTACTGGTTACTGAGTAATATCCTGTTCCTTGGTATCCCCATGATGCATCTAAAGGATGTTCTACTAGTGGCATAAATTCTACATGTGTATATCCCATTTCATTTAAATATTCAGGCAACTTATCACTTAACTCTTTATATGTAAGAAATTCCCCATTATTAGTTTTCCATGAACCTAGATGCATTTCATAAATATTTATAGGCTCCTTAAAAAGATTTGTTTTTCCTCTTTTATTTATCCACTTCTTATCCATCCATTTAAACTTACATTCGCTTTTTACAATAGAGGCAGTATTCGGTCTAATTTCTGATAATTTAGCATACGGATCTGCTTTATAGATACCTCTTTCATTATTTTTGTTTACAATGTAATATTTATATTTGGTTCCTTCTCTTAAGCCAAGAATAAATATTGACCATAAACCTTTTTCATTTACTTTTTCCATTTTAAATTCATTTATAGGCTTGAATTCACAAAAGTCGCCAACTACATATATTTCACTAGCATTAGGTGCCCAGGTTGTAAATCTTACTCCCCGTTTTCTATTTTCAACAATACAATGTGAACCTAAAAGCCAATAGCTACTATAGTTTCTACCTTCATGAAAGGAATCTATGTCTATATTTATAAGTTGTCCCTTTTTTGCTTTATTCTTTACTTCCTGTGCCATAAAAATCTCCTCCCAAAGTTAACATAATTCTTATGTTGATAATTATATCATCCAATTACATTTTATTCCATAAATTCCATAATACTATAATCTATAAAATATAGTTTTTTTTGATATATATTTACATATTTTTGATAATTAGATGTTTGTAAAACGTCTTCTAACTATGTTATAAAATTATTTAGTATGTAATTTAATTAATAATTTACAATAATCAACAAATAAATTTAAAAATAATATTTTAAGTAAAATTACTTCTAAATTACTATTAAATCTTAAATACTTAAGGTTATATTAAGATTATATTAAGACTTTTCCTACCTTTTTATTAAGTTTTTCTATCTAAAATTATTAATAGTTAGATTAAGGGAGGTAATGATTTGAAGGTTTTAGAGGTAAAAGGACTTAAGAAAAAGCTAGGAAAAAGAGAAATAATAAAAGATATATCATTCTCAATAGAAGAAGGTGAAATATTTGGATTTTTAGGCCCTAATGGGGCTGGAAAAACAACAACTATAAGAATGCTCGTAGGTCTTATCAATGCAAACGAAGGTAGTATTAGTATTTGTGGTCATGATTTAAAGACTGACACAGAAAAAGCACTAAAAGAAGTAGGTGCAGTAGTAGAAAATCCTGAGTTATATAAATATTTATCTGGAAGAGAAAACTTAATGCAAATTGCTAGAATTAGAAATATTTCTAAAGACCAAGTAAATGAAACCATAAAATTAGTAGGTCTTGAACATAGAATAGATGATAAGGTCAGGAAATATTCACTAGGTATGAAACAACGTTTAGGGCTAGCTGCATCTCTTCTTTCTAATCCAAAGCTTCTAATTTTAGATGAGCCTACTAATGGATTAGATCCTTCAGGAATATTGGATTTTAGAGAAGTAGTAAAAAAAGCTGCCAATGAAAGAGGAATGGCTGTATTTATATCATCACATATACTTTCTGAGGTGCAACATCTTTGTAATAGAGTTGCATTCATAAATCATGGAATTATAGAATCAGTAGAGAATGTATTAGATGAATCTATGGATACTAATACTGATATAATTTGTTTAAAACTACTACAAGAAATAGATATTAATAAATTATTATCTATTGAATATATTAACTCTGCTAGAAAAACTGATGATGGAATAGAAATAATCTTATTATCTAATAAAACTCCTGAATTAATTAAGTATCTTGTTAATAACAATTATGCTATACAAGAAGTATTTAAGATAAGAAAAGGCTTAGAGCAAAGATATATGGAATTAGTTGAAGGAGGAATTAGATAATGTTATTAACGCTTATAAAAAATGAATTTATTAAAATTTTTAAAAGATCTAAGACTTGGATTGTCTTTGGATTATTTATAGTATTTATTGGAATAACCGCTTTTGGTACATGGATGAATGACAAAAATATGAAAGAATGGACCTCACCTGAATATCAAATACAGCAAGCTGAAGAACAGTTAGTTCATATAAGAAATGATATAAAGAGAGCAGAAGAAGATGGTGATCAAAAATGGATTCAAAATTCTAAAGAAATAGAAACTAGTCTTTTAAAACAAATAGATATTAACAAAGAAATAATCAAAAATGGTATTTCTGAATATGCATGGAAAAAGCAGCTGGATGAATCAATTAAGTCTACCGAAAATACAATTAAGCAATATGAAGAAGATGGTATAAGGGAATGGAATAAAAGATGGTACGCCGAGTCAAAACAACAATTAGATGATTTAAAATATCTAAAAAATAATAATATAAAACCCTTACAAGGATGGGAGTATCAAGCCTTTAATTTCTTACAAATGCTTAACAGCTTTTTTGGATTAGGAGTATTAATAGCAGGAATTTCTGTATTTATGAGTGATATGGTTTCAGGAGAATGTACACCAGCAACATTAAAATTCCTACTTGTTCAGCCTGTTACAAGGGGAAAAATTTTATTTTCTAAGTTTATCGTATCAACTGTTACTGTATTATCACTAATCTTAATACCTCAACTGGTTGGAATGACAGTTGTTAATATGACAAGTGATGTTGATGCTTCAAAATATCCTGTTAGAGTTGAACAAAAATATGAAAAAGCATTTGATCAATCATCAGGTGAGATGATAATGAATCAAATTCCAGATACATCAAAAATGATTACTAACACTGAAAATGCATTTAGAACAATAGGATATCAATCATTATTTATTTTATCTGCTTGTTCTATTGTATTCATGATATCAACTCTATTTAAAAGTAGTATGACTTCCATGGCAGTTTCAGTAATATCTACTATTTTCCTATCAATAGGAACCCAAGCAATTAGCTCTATAAGAAATATTAGTCATCTTTTATTTACAACTTATGCTGATGCAGGCAGTCTAGTAACTTCTAAATTAGCATTAATGTATCAAAATCCTAAATTAACAACAACTAATGGAATAATATGCTTGATTATAACAGCAATAATAGCATATACAATAGCACATATTAATTTTATAAAAAAGGATATTTTAATATAATTCAAAAAGAGTACACCTATCAATTTTAGGTGTGCTCTTTTAATTATATAGAGTTACCCATTACTTACAGTAAAATTATCAACAATAGACATATGAAAAAGTGTTAAGGTGTGAATAACTTTCTATTTTTATAATAAAATTGTGAATAAATAAATTAACATATATAATCCATTATCCAGATTCTAAATTTTTATAATTTCTTATATAAAAAAAAGACTTAAGATAAATCTTAAGCCTTTTTGCTAACCTGGCAACGTTCTACTCTCCCACACAGTCTCCCATGCAGTACCATCGACGCTGTAGAGCTTAACTTTCCTGTTCGGAATGGAAAGGAGTGTTTCCTCTACGCCATCATCACCAGATGCTTTGATTCTCCAAATCTATGATTTGGTTATGAATCTTGTACTCCGTGTAACGGAGTTTCCTTATTCAGAGTGTTCTCTGAAAATTGCACACGAATATAAATTTAAGCCATATCTTTATTTTATTGGTCAAGCCCTCGACCTATTAGTATCAGTCAGCTAAATATGTTACCACACTTACACCTCTGACCTATCAACCTTGTGTTCTTCAAGGGGTCTTACTAGCTTATGCTATGGGAAATCTCATCTTGAG
>NZ_LBMX01000106.1:0-4894 GCF_001010885.1 Clostridium sp. C8
TTACTCACCCGTCCGCCGCTAGGTTCATCCCCGAAGGGAATCTCCTCGCTCGACTTGCATGTGTTAGGCACGCCGCCAGCGTTCGTCCTGAGCCAGGATCAAACTCTCAATAAAAAGTTTAATCTGTCTCAAATTACTTTGAGTCTTAGTTTTAAGACTTCTAAAAGAATTGCTGGTTTATTTTACTTAACTTATTTTCTGTTCAATTTTCAAAGACCATTTTCTTCATCGCTTTTAAGCGACTTCATTATCTTACTATCTTTATATTAATCTGTCAACTTATTTTTTTATTGACTTTTAAATAACTTTGTAAGACGTTTTGTCCCTTAGGACATAGAGTATAATATCATGCTATATTTTTTTTACATATAGTTTATATCGCTAAATATTTGAATTAACCCCATATTATTTATTACTATATAAGAATTTCTTTATTTTTCTTATATTGATACAGGTGGATTAGTTGTCCTTTGCTTATGTTATATTTTGTAAGTTCTATTATAAAAAATATCTAATAGCTTTATCGATAAGTATTTTTAGCTATTAGATATTTTTTATTTTATTTGCATATTATTTTTTCAGGATTCAAAAATTTATTTTTCAACTGAATTTTATTAATACATATATTTAATATCATTTTCATTTTTCTCTATAAAAATCTCATTGTTTTTCAATATCATATTCTTAATAGTATTCCATGATTTTTCTTTAGTGAGCATCACTACGAATTTACTATTTTTATAATCCCTTTGAACTATATCTTCTTTAAATCTATAATACTTCAGCTGGCTCTAATGTAGTTCCAACTTCAAGTTCTTCTTTAGATGCTATAACTGCTATTTTATTTCCATCGCCAATTTTACATCCTCTTCTTATTATTGCATTATTACCTACTATAGCTTTATTTATTACTACATTATCTTCTACTATAGTATCAGGCATAATTACAGAATCCCTTATTATTGAATTCTTTCCTATACTCACTCCTTGAAATAATATTGAGTGTTCTACCTTTCCCTGAACTATGCATCCTTCAACTATTAAAGATTCTTTAACTTCTGAATCACTTCCTATATATTGTGCTGGTCTTGCTATATTTTCAGAGTATATCTTCCAATCCTTATCGTATAAGCTTAGCTTGTTATTAGAACTTAATAAATCCATATTAGCTTCCCATAGACTTCTTATAGTTCCTACGTCCTTCCAATACCCTTTAAACGGATATGCTACTAATCTCATATTCTTCTTTAACATATTAGGTATTATATCTTTTCCAAAATCATTACTTGAATTTATATCATTTTCATCTTCTTTCAAAAAGTCTTTTAATATATCCCATTTAAAAATATATATTCCCATAGATGCTTTTGTACTTTTAGGCTCTCTTGGCTTTTCTTCGAATTCATATATTGATAGATCGCTTCTTGTATTCATTATTCCAAATCTACTAGCCTCTTCTATAGGCACATCTATTACAGCTATTGTAGCATCTGCTTCTTTCTGCTTATGAAACTCTAACATATCATCATAATTCATTTTATATATATGATCTCCTGACAATATCAATATATATTCTGGATTATATCTATCTACATATTCTATATTTTGATAAATAGCATTTGCAGTTCCCTTATACCATTTACCACCCTTTTCCTCCTGGTATGGCGGCAATATTCTTACTCCCCCATCTCTTCTGTCCAAATCCCAAGGTGCTCCTATTCCTATATGCGCATTTAATTCTAATGGTTTATATTGAGTTAAAACTCCAACTGTATATATACCGGAATTAGAACAATTGCTTAATGGGAAATCAATAATTCTATATTTTCCTCCAAAGGGTACAGCTGGTTTTGCTAATCTCTTTGTTAATACTCCTAATCTTGACCCTTGTCCTCCAGCCAGAATCATTGCTACAATTTCTTTTCTCCCCATCTATCATACTCCCCCCTAATTCATTTATATAAATTTTATTAAACTATCAAATCATCTTTATATAATAAATATGAGTAAGATATAAATTATATGTTAAGTAAAAAGATTTTTTACAAAAAAGTGGACATATGTAAATTTTCTTATCCCGTTGCTCTAATACGAATCAACGTAAACTTACATATGCCCAATTAAAAACTTATAAATTCTTATACAATACATCTGAACCCCAAATTCCAGTTGCGTATTCCTTTATTGTTCTATCTGATGAAAATATACCTGAGTGAGCTATATTTACTCCACAGATTCTTTGCCAATTAAGTTTATTACCATATAATTCATTTACTATTTCTTGAGCTCTTATATAACTATCAAAATCCTTTAATACAAAAAACTCATCATTATATTTTAATAAACTATCATATATTGCTCTGAATTTTTCTCTATCATATGAATAAGTTCCATCTACAAGGTTATCTATAATTCTTTTTATTCTATTATCACTATTATATATATCCCAAGATGAATATCCTCCATTATTATGATAATCTAAAACTTCATTTGCTGTTAGTCCAAATATAACTATATTTTCTTCTTTGACTTCATCTTTTATTTCTATATTAGCGCCATCTAATGTTGCTATAGTTAATGCTCCATTCATCATAAACTTCATATTAGAGGTTCCTGAGGCTTCCTTCGTAGTTGTTGAAATTTGCTCACTTAAATCTGTTGCCGGAATTATTTTTTCTGCTAATGAAACTCTATAATTTTCCATCATAATAACTTTAATTTTATCTTTTACTATTGGATCATTATTTATTTTATTTGCTATTGATGTTATAAGTTCTATTGTATTCTTTGCCAAAATATAACCTGGGGCTGCTTTTCCTGCAAAGATAAATGTTCTTGGATTTATATCCATATTAGGATTTTCTATTAATTTATTATATAAATCCATTATTCTTAAACAATTTAATGTTTGTCTTTTATATGCATGAATTCTTTTCACTTGGACATCAAAAATAGAATTTGGATCTACCTTTATTCCATACGAACCGTATATTTCTTTAGATAATTTAACTTTATTATTTAATTTTATATTCCTCAGCTTACCCAATACATTATTATCACTTAAATACTTTTCAAAGTTCAATAAATCCATTGGATGTTTTATGAATCCCTCTCCTATTGTCTCTTTTAATAAATTTGCTAAATCTGGATTACTTTTTAATAGCCATCTTCTATGAGTTATTCCATTAGTTTTGTTATTAAATTTGTTGGGGTATAGATAATAGAAATCTGACATTTCCTTTTTCTTAAGTATTTCCGTATGAAGTTTTGCTACCCCATTCACACTATGGCTACCTACTATAGCTAGATTGGCCATTCTCACAAACCCATCAGCAATTATAGCCATTCTAGAAATCTTGTCCCATTGTCCAATATATTTATTCCAAAGATCTTTACAATGTCTTTCATTTATTTCATGTATAATCATATATATTCTTGGTAATATCTTTTTAAACATATTTATAGGCCATTTTTCTAATGCTTCTGCTAAAATAGTATGATTAGTATAGGAAATTGTATTTTGTGTTATCCTCCATGCTTCTTCCCATGATAATTTTTCTTCGTCTAATAGTATTCTCATGAGTTCTGGAATAGCTAATGTTGGATGTGTGTCATTTATATGAATAGATATTTTTTCATCTAACTCATATATATTACTATTATATTTTTTATAATGTCTCACAATACTTTGTAATCCCGCAGATACAAAAAAATATTGTTGCTTCAATCGCAGAATTTTCCCTTCATAGAAAGAATCTTCTGGATATAAGACTAATGATATAGACTCAACAGAATTTTTGTATTCTATGGCCTTTAGAAATTCACCTCTACTAAATGATGAAAAATCAAATTCATTACTTACAGGCTCTGCTGACCATAATCTTAAAGTATTTACTACCTCATTTTCATATCCTGTGATTGGTGTATCATATGGAATTGCTAGTATGGATTCATAATTGACTTGAGTAAATGTTAATTTCCCATCAATTGTTTCCATTTTTACATCTCCACCAAACTTCACTATTTCAGATTTATCTCTTTTTTGTATTTCCCATACATTACCTGATCTTAGCCAATTATCAGATAGCTCTACTTGCTTGCCATCAATTATCTTTTGTTCAAAAAAACCATACTTATATCTTATTCCACAACCATGTCCAGGTATATTTAATGATGCCATAGAATCTAAAAAACATGCAGCAAGTCTACCCAAGCCTCCGTTCCCTAATCCTTGATCTTGTTCTAAATTTTCAAGCTCATTTAAGTCTATATTTAATTCCAAGAGAGCTTCCCTACAAATATCTCGTATTCCTAAATTCATTAATGAACTCCCTAATAGCCTTCCAAGCAAAAACTCCATTGAGAAATAATATACCTGTTTTTCTCCAGTTTCTTTATATTTATTATTTGTATTTAGCCACTCTTTAGCAACATAATCTCTAATTAAACTACCTAAAGCTTCATATTGCTGCTCCTTAGTTCCATCTTCTAGCTCTTTACCATTTATCTCTAGGAACTTTCTCTTATAATCTTTTTTTAAGGAATTCTTATTTATATATATCATTGAATCCTCCTCTCCTAATAGACTAACATTACTATTAACTATATAAAGATAACTCCATTTATAAGCTCTATTAATTTTATTGAGTTTTTAAATTTATTTTCCAATAAAACTACTTCTCGCTTTTAGTATATATTTATTAATATGCAATAGTTTATAAAATTGATTTAAACACAACTCTTAATCCAAATTTATTTTTATATTCCTTTATTTAATTATGAAGCAAGTATTTATAATATACTTTAAACTTATGAGAATTATTAAATAGTATTCTTAGAAATAATTTTTTATATGAATTTATTATTTAAAACAAAAAAAGGGGCTGTCGCACTA
>NZ_LBMX01000107.1:0-44935 GCF_001010885.1 Clostridium sp. C8
AAATTGCGAAGCATTTTTCAGTTCACAGTTCACAAGGCACAGTGCACAGTTGTTTTAATTTTTTCATTCTTTCATTTATAAATTGCTTTGCAATTTATATCATAACCTGTTCCCTGTTACTTTATTCCAAAAACTGTAAACTGTGAACTGTGCGCTGTGAACTGAAAAATGCTTCGCATTTTAAATCTATTTATTTAACATTTTTTCTAAGTCTTTCACTATTTCATCTTCAGAATTTATTTTCTTAGCTATATCTAAATGTAATTTAGCCTCTTCTAAATTATTTAAATTCATATAGCACATAACAATATTTGTACAAATTTCTACTTCCTTCGTGGCCTCAAAGGCTTTTTTAAAGTATTTAATTGCACTTTCAAAATCATTTATACATGCATAGTTTATTCCAAGTTCAACCACTACTTCATATATTCCGCTTTCTCTTTCTAAGCTTTCATTTAAGTAATAAATAGCTTTTTCATAATTTTCAAGCTTTCTATAAGCAACCCCCAAATAATAATATATTAATGGGTTGTCATCAAACTTTTCTAAAAGTTCAATTAGTAACTTTATGGTTTTAATAGGATCATCATTTAAATGTTCTATTGCAACTTCATAATTTGAAATATTAGTAATATCCTCAATTAATATATTCACATCTTCTGTTCTTTTTCCACCATTGTTTAAATATTCATTAATTGCAACTTTTGCTCCTTTAAAATCTTTATCATCCTTTAATATTAATGCTTTATAAAGATAAGTTTCTGGAATCTTTAATATATTTTTTTCACAATACTCTATGTCTTGTAATAATATCTCTTTAAATGCACTATCTTTCTCTCTTAAGCTCTCACCTACTAATAAAAGTTTTCTCATAATATCAATATCTTTTGAGTATCTATAGAATCCCTTTAAAAGTAAATAAGCATCTATTAACTTATCATCATTTATCTTCTTAGAAATTATACTTTTTATACAATTTTCTGTATCCTTAATATAAGTTAATATTAATTCATAATCCTCATTAAATCTTAGATTTTCATCTGCTCCTATAGCAAAAAACATTCCTTCTATAAAATAATATATAGGCAAATTTTTAATTTTAACTTCATTATTAACATTTGATGTTATGTATTCTGGGGAAATAGGTAAATATAAATCTTTATTTTTAAAATCTACATAGCTAGGAATATTTATACTTTCCTTAAATCCCTTTTTGTCCATTTCTAAAAACAATAATTTACCTAATTTTTCTTTAAATTCTGCATTATAATCCAATACATATACCTCCTTAAAAATAGCTTTATTATAAATAATACTACATATTTCAATAGCTTTAAAGTTTTATATTTTTAGATATTAAATAAAGGTAAGCTATTTAATATAATAACTTACCTCATTTATCTTAACTGATTATTTTTTTATAATTTAATCTCTTTAGTTTAATTTAGTATTAATTAAATTTACTACTTCATTTTTAAACTTTTCTAATTGTTCTTCTGAATCTTTTAAACTACTTCCTTCTACTGCAACATAAGCTTTCATTTTTGGCTCTGTTCCTGAAGGTCTTACTACAAACCACGCACCATTTTCTAAAACAAACTTTAAAACATTTGATTTTGGAAGATTAATTTCCTTTTTACTTCCAGTAGCCATATCTTCTTCAACACTTAGCTTATAGTCATATTTAGTAATTATCTTAACTCCATTAACTTCAACAAGCTTTTCATTTCTTAAAGAATCAATACAATTAGATATTTTTTCGCTTCCTTCTTTTCCTTTTAACTCGAAAGATACTAGAGTTTCCTTAAAGTATCCATACTTTTCATATAATTCTACTAAACCATCAAAAAGGCTCTTACCTTTTTCTTTATAGAATAAAGTCATTTCTGCTATTAACATAGCTGCTATTACAGCATCCTTATCTCTAACAAAATCTCCTGCTAAATATCCATAACTTTCTTCGAAACCAAAAAGATAAGTTTTATTTTTATTAACTTCAAATCCTTGTATTTTTTCACCAATATATTTAAATCCAGTTAGAACCTCTATTAATTCAACATTATATGCTTCAGCAATTTTCTTAGTTCCATCTGTAGTTACTATTGTTTTAATTATAACTCCATCTTCTGATAACTTTCCTTCTTCTTTTAAAGCATCTAAAATATATTGAGTTAATAATAATCCTGTTTGATTTCCTGTTAATACCCTATATTCACCTTCACTATCTTTTACAACAACTCCAATTCTATCAGCATCTGGATCTGTTGCAAAAATAACATCTGGATTTTCTGTTTTAGCCATTTCTAATGCTAACTTAAATACTGCTGGTTCTTCTGGATTTGGATATGATGCAGTTGGAAAGTTTCCATCTGGCATTTCTTGTTCCTTAACTACGCATACGCCTGTATATCCAAGTTCCTTAAGAACTCTTCTTACTGGCATATTTCCAGATCCATGTATTGGTGTATATATAACTTTTAAATCATTTGCCTTTTCTTTTACTAGTTCTTTTCTAATAGTTAAACTCTTTACAGAATCAATATAAGCTTTATCTAGTTCTTCACCTGTATATACCAATAATTCTTTTTCTAAAGCTTCTTCTTCTTTCATAGTATTTATTTCATCAAAATTACCTATTTTGTTAACTTCATTTATTATTATATTTGCCTTTTCATCAGTAACTTGACCACCAAATTCATCATATACTTTATAACCATTATACTCTTTTGGATTATGTGAAGCTGTAACAACAATTCCTCCAGTACAATTTAAGTATCTTACTGCAAAAGAAAGCATTGGAGTTGGCCTTAAATCTTCATATAAATATACTTTGATATTGTTTGCACAAAGAGTTAAAGCTGCAGCTTTTGAAAACTCTTTTGACATATTTCTTGAATCATATGCTATTGCCACTGATGGATTTTCAAAACTTTTATTTAAATAATTTGCAAAACCTTGAGTAGCTTTAGATACAGTATATATATTCATTCTGTTACTTCCAGCACCAATTATCCCTCTAAGTCCACCTGTACCAAATTCAAGATCTTTATAAAATCTATCTTCAATTTCATTTTCATCCTTTATTGATCTTAATTCATCTTTCATCTTTTCATCAACTATCTTTGACTCTAACCAATCATTATATTTTTCTCTATATAACATGCTACCCCTCCTAAAACTAATAATCAGGTAATATTATACACTAAAGATTTTGATTATGGAATAAAAAAATATAAAGAGATAAAACATTGTATCTCTTTACATTTTTCGAGGTATTTTTTGTTTATTTATGACTATTTTCTTCTTCTATTTCTTCCATATCATCGCTTACAGTTTTTCTTTCATAAGTTACTGAAGCTATTACAGTCTCTAAATCATCAATTATTGAAAGCTCAGAAGCAACTTCCAAATCACCGACCCTATAAACATATCCGTTATTACTATCATTAATATTTATATCTATATGCTTTGGTAATGTATCAGCTGTACATTCAACTTTTATACTTCCTCTTTCTTTTTGTAATACCATTCCCCTTTTATTTAAATTATTTTCTCCTACATAGTGAATAGGAACAGAGGATATAATTTTTTGATTTTGTTCTAATTCTTCTAAGTCTAGATGAATTATTTTATGTGATACAGGATCTCTTTGAAGATCTTTTATTAATGCCTTATGACTACTACTGCCATCTAGTTCAAAATTTAAAACTCCATGTTCACCAGTTTTAGAAATTTCTCTACAAAGATCTAATTCTCCTACTTCAAACATGAAGTCCTTAGAATTTTTTCCATATAATATTCCTGGCACCCTCCCTGTTCTTCTTAACTTCTTAGCATTGTTTGGTATATTTGCTTCTCTCTTATTTAAGTTTAAGCTATTCAAGATAATTCCTCCTAATTAACAAGATTCTCTTTAAATATTCTTGTCACAAATGCTATTTTTTATTCAAATTTCACTTAATTACATATTTCTTTTAATATTGCTTAGTATTTTATTGCATAGTTGAAGCTAATAAAATATAATATTAATGTTTGTATAAAACTTATTGATTAATCAATAATATTTATAAGAGAGAAGGTGTTCTAATTGTATAAATTAAATCAAGCTGAAACTCCTCTTTTTGATGCTCTTAAAGAATATGTAAATAGAGATACTCTTCCATTTCATGTTCCTGGACACAAAAAAGGAGTAGGTATAGACAAAGAATTTAAGGATTTTATAGGTGAAAATCCATTTAAAATAGATGTTACGGTCTTTAAATTAGTTGATAGTTTACATCATCCAACAGGACCTATAAAAAAAGCTCAGGAATTAGTAGCTGATGCTTATAATTCACATTCGTCATTTTTTTCTATTCATGGTACATCAGGTGCTATACAAGCTATGATACTTTCTGTAGTTAATGATGGAGATAAAATAATAATTCCTAGAAATGTACATAAATCAGTAACTTCTGGTATTATTCTAAGTGGTGCTATTCCTATTTTTATGGAGCCTGAAATTGATAAAAAACTCGGAATTGCTCACGGGGTAACTCCTGAGACAGTTGAAAAAACTCTTAAAGAAAATAAAGATGCTAAAGCTGTATTAATTATAAATCCTACTTATTATGGTGTAGCAACAGATATAAAGAAAATTGCTGATATAGTTCATAGCTATGGCATACCTTTAATAGTGGATGAAGCTCATGGACCTCATTTAGCTTTTTCAGAAAAGTTACCTATGTCTGCTTTAGAAGCAGGCGCTGACATATGTGCTCAAAGTACCCATAAAATAATTGGATCTTTAACTCAAGGATCTTTATTGCATGTTAAAAGTAAATATGTTAATCCTACAAGAGTTCAACAAATTTTAAATTTAATGCAAACAACCTCCCCTTCTTACATATTGATGGCTTCTTTAGATTGTGCTAGAAGACAAATTGCATTAGAAGGAAGGAGTTTACTTGAAAAAGCTATAGAACTTTGCAAATATACTAGGGATGAAATAAATAAAATTCCTGGATTCTATTGTTTTGGGGAAGAAGTTCTTGGAAAACCTGGTTCTTATTCTTTTGATTCTACAAAACTTACTATATCTTCAAGAGAACTTGGAATTACCGGCTTTGAACTTGATATGATTTTAGCAGATAAGTATCATATACAAATGGAATTATCCGATTTTTATAATGTACTTGCAGTTGGTTCTTTTGGAGATACCAAAGAAGGCATGGATAGATTATTATCTGCCCTTAAAGAAATATCAAATGATTACTATGGTAAAAGAGAACCTATTCAAGACTTTTTAGATATTCCTACAATACCTAGAAAAATTCTTAACCCAAGAGAAGCTTTTTATAGTAATAAAACTTCAATTTCTTTAAAAGATAGTATAGGAAAAATTTCAGGTGAGTTTTTACTTGCATATCCACCAGGAATTCCAGTACTTTGTCCAGGTGAGGAAATAACACAAGAAATTGTTGATTATGTTCATGACTTAAAGAGGGCTAATCTTTATGTTCAAGGGACGGAAGATTTAACTGTTGAAAATATTAAAATAGTTACAAAATAAGCTTTAAAATTATATTATTAATATAAATATAAAACTTATATTATAAGGGGATGTCTACGACATCCCCTTATAATCCTAAATATTCTTCTAATGTTAAATCACTATCTTTAAAATTTATACTATGATCTACTCCAATATATCTAAAATGCCAAGATTCATGCATGTATCCCGTCTTCCATTCTTTGCCTTCTGGATATCTTAGAATAAATCCATATTTATAACTATTACTTTTTAACCATTTTGCTTCATCAGTATATTTAAAATCTTCTTCTGCCCAAAGATATCTATCTAAACCTCCAATATCAAAAGCCAGTCCTGTCTGATGTTCGCTAAAACCCGCTTTTGCAGAAAATGTATCTGTAGGATCTTGTCCGTAATTTGAAACATAGTTCCAATATAATATATTTTGACTCCAATAGCTTCTATAAGTCGAAAAAGCATTAAGGTATATTCCTTCTTTTGCTGCATCTGCTTTCATATTTTCAAAAGCTTGTCTCGCTTCAGCACTTTCGCCAGGTAAAAAACTATCAGGTAATCCAAATTCTTTATTTACAATCAATATTCCATTTATATATTTTGGTTCTCTTAAACTAGAATCTTCATTTGATTTTTGTTCATAAGTTTCTTTTATTTTTCTTTCGCTAGCAACTTTTTTTGTTTCACTTATATAATTACTTAATAAATTTAAAGTTTCCTTTGCTTGTTTATATTTTTCTTTGCTAAATAATTGATTGTATTCATTTGTGTATTCATTAACCTTATTCATTTCTTCTTCAGTAAAATTATTAATATTGTCACTATTTACATCATTGAATATATTTTCAAGTTCTATTTGATTAGCTGCACTTAAATCACTTATAACTGATTTTAATGTAGAAATTAAACTTTCAACTTCTTCGCTAACTCCATTTGACAGTTTTTCATCTATTACATCAATAGATTCACTTATTTCTTGTAGTTTATCATCTGATGCATATAAATTACTGAAATTCTCCTTAATTTTCTTATAGTCTTCTATAAAACTCATTTTATTATTAAAACGTTCACTTGCCTTTGCTTCTATTTGCAATAAATTAATATGCTTTAATTTAATAGGGGTATAAACAACTCCACCTATAACTATTCCAAAAATAATTAATGCTATAATTCTTCTTTTTAACATTTGTTTTTTTCTTTTCGATTTACTTTTTGTCAAAGCTTATCCCTCCATTACTATTTAGCATTATAACAAAAATTATTTATAGTTAAAATATATTTTTATTATAAAATCTAGATAATATTTCATTAGTTTTAAATTTAATTATATATTTAATAATTAATAACAAAAATATAAACTTATTGATATTTTATAAATATATCAATCTACTTAATTTATATATTATAGCTTTAATAATGATTTTATTTTATTTCTTAAATTTTTATCTAATGAATATTCACTTAAATAATAAAGTTTGCTGTTTATATCATCATCTTTTTGATTTAAAGTATAATATGTTATAGCCGCATCTACTCTTAGATAGTCATCAACTTTATCCATTCGTACACTTTTAGGATCATTTTCTTCAATAGCTGTTATTTCTTCTAAGTTAAGAGTATTTTTACCCATAGCTAGTGATTTTAAAAAGTTTAAATGCCCATTTGTAAACCTTTCTGCAGCATTTATTAAATGTTTTAAAGTTTTATAAGCATTTTCTATTTCTCCACTTTTTATAAAACTTTTATAAAAATGTTGGATAAGGCCAATTACTTGATTATTTTCTTTAATTTGAGACATAAAACCTAAAATTATAATCTTGTTTTCATCGTTAAAAGCAATCAAATTATTCATTATTGAATTTACTATTTCATCAGTCTTAGTATTTTCACTTGCTAACTTGCATAACAAATTTGTAGCCTTAAGATTCAAATTAGAATTTCTTTGAGATATTCTTTGTAATACAGCTACAGCATCTTCCTTAAAGCTATAAATTATCATTAGAACAGAGTTTTCAACAATTATAGTCCATTCCCCAATATCATCATATTTGTCTATGAATCTACTTGGTCTGTGTATTCTACCATTTAAATAGTTTGGCAACTCATTTAAATATTCTTTACCAATATTATTAGCGGCTTCTCTTGCTGCTATTTTTACCTTATCGAAATCATCATATACTTCAATTACTTTTAAAATTTCATTTAAAAGTAATTCTTCAATTTCTTCTTTTGTTAGTTTAACTTCTTCTTTTATATTTATATCCTCTTTATCTTCATATGCTTCTACTTCTTTTTTTTCATAAACTTCTTCATTAGATTCATCATTAACTCTATTATCAACTTTTTTTAAACTTTCTAATTTTTCTTCAAATTCATATTCATAATATTCATCATACTCATCTTCATTAGATTTTCTTTTAATTTTTTTTAAAATATCAAATATTCCCATAGTTATTCTCCTTCCAAGTCAATATCACTTATAACATCTATTCCATATTTATCTAAAATAGTAGCCGTCAAACCTTTTCCCTGTGTTTTTGTCCCATTAAAATTACCATCATAAACATAATTTACTCCACATGATGGACTTCCATCCTTTAATATCGCTTTATTTATATTACTTAATTTAGCTATATGTAAAGTTTCATATGCACCCTTTAAAAATTCCTTAGTAACATCTATATTTTCTTTAGTTATAATTTTATCATTACCATTTAAAATTCCTTCTGAACTACCTTGTATTTCTGCAGGAGTTCGTGGTGTAGGGAGTCCCCCTAGTTGTTCAGGGCATACTAATACAGCTTTACCTTCTTTTAAAAGATCTAAACATTTATGATTTAAGTTATTTCCTCCACTATATTTACAATTAACTCCACATAAACAACTACTTATAATATACATAGCACACCTCTTTTCTTATATAATTATAACATAAAAAAAGACTCTAAAACATGAGTCTCTTTTTATCTTAATAGTATTTTAATTATTATTTTATTTAAGAATTGCTATTGTAACTCCATCTCCACCTTCACCATACTCACCTAGTCTATAACTCTTAACATGTGGATGTCTTTTTAGCATATCATTTATAGCTTTTCTTAAAATTCCCGTTCCTTTTCCATGAACTATTGTTACTTCTCCTAAATTAGCCATATAAGCTTCATCTAAATATTTATCTGCTTTGTAGCAAGCTTCTTCTGCATCCATCCCTCTTAAGTCAACTCTGCTATCTATTGATTTCAAGTTTAGCTTAAGTTCTCTTTTTTTCTTTTCTTTTTTTACTGGTTTATCATTAACTTTTCTCAAATCCTTTAATTTAACATTTATTTTCATTATACCTGCTTCTACTTGAACTTCTCCTTTTGAATCAGGCATTGAAATTATTATTACATTTTGATTTAACGAAGGAAGATATGCATCCATTCCCAAAATTACCTTTTCAATGGCTTCTCCTGTATTTTCTCTTGTTTTATATAATGAATTTTCCTTTTTTTCTAAGCTATCTTTAAGTTTTTTTCTTTCTTCTTCTAGTCTAGCCCTACCACCTTGAGCAATTCCAAGCTTTTCGAGTTCTCTCATCGCCTTTAATATTTCATCTGCCTCGTCTTTTGCTTTAGCTATAATATCTTTTGCCTCTCTTCTAGCATCATTATAAGCTTTATCTCTAACTTCTTCTAACTTTTTAAGCTTATCATCATACTTCTTTTTAAAGTCTTCTGCTTCTAATTTTATTCTTTTAGCTTCTCTAGCATCTCTATTGGCTAAAATGCTTTTTTCTTGAAGATCTCTTATTAAATCTTCAAATTGAAGGTTTTCTGAAGAAATGTTACTTTTAGCCTTATTTATTACTTCATCTTGAAGCCCTAGCCTTTTTGAGATTTCAAATGCATTTGATTTTCCCGGAATACCTATTAAAAGCCTATACGTAGGCCTTAATGTTTCAACATCAAATTCAACAGATGCATTCTCAATACCAGGTGTCCTTAATGCATATCCTTTTAATTCACTATAATGTGTTGTAGCAATTAATCTTGCTTCTTTTTCTCTTAATGTGTCTATTATAGCTATTGCTAATGCTGCACCCTCAACCGGATCAGTACCTGAACCTAATTCATCAAATAAAACTAGTGAGTTCTTATCTGCTTCCTTCATTATTTTTACTATATTAGTCATATGAGATGAAAAAGTGGATAAAGATTGCTCTATACTTTGCTCATCACCTATATCAGCAAATATCTTTGTGAAAAAGCTTATAGTTGAAGCATCTTTTGCTGGTATTAAAAGTCCACTAAGCCCCATTAAATGTAATAATCCTACAGTTTTTAATGTTACTGTCTTACCTCCAGTATTAGGACCAGTAATCATTAATGTATTAAACTCATTTCCTAAATAAATATCAGAAGGGACAACTATTTTAGGATCAATTAAAGGATGTCTTCCATGAATTATATCAAAACTTCTATCTTCATTAACATCTGGACAAACAGCATTTAAACTAGAAGCATATTTTCCTTTTGCAAATATAAAATCTAGCTCTGTAAGAATTTTATAATTAGATTCCACAGTTTCAATATTTTCATAAACCCTATTAGATAAATCCATTAATATTCTTTCGATCTCTGCTTTTTCTTTAAGCTTAAGTTCCTTTATTTCATTATTTAAATTAACAAGACTCATAGGTTCTATAAATAATGTTGCTCCAGTTGAGCTTTGATCATGTACAAGTCCTGGAACTGCTCCCTTATATTCAGCCTTTACGGGTAAAACATATCTATCTCCCCTCATTGTATATAAGGCATCTTGAAGGTACTTTGCATTGGATCTTACAATTGAATTTATTTTATCTCTTACAGAAGAATTTTTTTCCTTTAAATTTCTTCTTATTCCATTTAATGTACTACTTGCTCTGTCACTTATTTCCTCTTCAGAAATTATAGAAATTTCTATAATTTCTTCAAGACTTTTAATAGGAGTTAATATATATGCTAAATCTTCTAGAATTATATGAGGAACTTCATCTTCTCTTCTAGAGATATATTCCTTAAATCTTCTTGAACATTTTAACATACCGCCAATTCTTAGCAATTGTCCGGCTGATAATACTCCTCCTTTTTTAGCTCTTTCTATTCCCTCTCTAACATCAAATAATCCTTCAAAAGGAGGATTTCCTTTTGTTATTAATAAATCTAATGCTTCGTTACTTTCCTTAAGTTTATTTTTAACTTCAAATACAGTGTCGTAAGGTCTAAGATTATTTATAATTTCTTTTCCACCATATGTTACTGCATATTCTTTTAGTTTTTCTTTTATCTTATTAAATTCTAACACTCTAAGAGTTCTTTCTTCCATAATATCTCCTCTTCATTACCCTAACTTTTAATTTTGTTTAATAAATTAGATATTTCTCTATTAAAATTATTATAGTTATACGTAACTAATACTACTGAAATCAACACATATAAATAATTTATAAGTGAAAATGTATTAATTGCAATCTTATTATCATTTTCTTTAATTAATATAGCTAATAAAAATAATGTTACTCCTATTGCAATCATTATAATTTGTTTTTTCCAAAAATCTTTTATTAACTTAATACCTTCTCTTCTATATTCAATAATAGCATTTACTATTTTAGCATTATTTGCAAACTTTCTACTTCTTAATATAGCTAGTAAATTTAATAATATTACTCCTAAAAGTAAATACCTATGTAATATAATGCTCATGTTTTCTCTCCTACTCTATCCCTCTTCTATAATGACCTTTTGTATAAGTATTAGTATTAACTTTTTCCTCTCCTCTTATCATTCTTAATACTTTTTTTACCTCATTTGAATTTTCATCTCTAAATTCAACTCTAAAGGAATTTATTCCAAGATTTTTTAAATCATCTTTTTCTTCAATAAGATTCAATGGATAAGGATTTAAAATATAGCTTCTGCAGAAAATATCAGTCATTACTCTAAATTTTTCATTCATTCTATCTATTAGTGTAAACTCATCTCTTGTACATGCTAAATTACAATCCTTACACGATGATTTTTCACCAAAAGTACTTCCAATAGGACAATATTCACTTATCATAAGCTCAGTTTTGCCATATATTATTCCTTGTACATTCCCCCTATTTCCTTTTAGCATATTTTTAATTTCTTTCCTATTAAGCTCTAAACTTAGTGTAGGAATATCAATTTCATTTTGATAAAACTTTAAAGCTTCTGAATTTATTATATTAAGTTTATAATCACCTATTATCATCATTTCATCTTGATAATTACGAATTATCCCAACATTAACAGTCACTATCCCTTTAATATATTCTTTTACCTTTTCTATTATATTTATTACATTATTAAATTCACTCTTAATTATATTTGGAACCTTTAAATATATATTAAGTTGCTTATTTTGAGATACTTCTATTAAATCTTTAACATTAATAGCATCTTTATCCCTATTAAACACATCAACTATTATATCCTTAACACCTTCTTCTATTAAAGTATCAAGCTGTTCTCTTGTAATACATTGATATATTATATCTAAACTTATATCATTGCTCTTAATATTATCAATTTTATCTAATTTTTTAGGTCTCTTTCTTCTAAAAGATTTTGTAATAGATTTTTGAACTCCTTCTAAAGCATCTCTTCTCAGGTTATTCAAATCACTAACTCTTATAAATCCATCCTCAAAAGCTTCAAAATTAATTTCATCTATTTTGAAAGCGCTCTCTCCAGATTTACATAGTGAATCTATAACTCTATCTTTTTCTAAAGGTCTTTTTTCTGCCTTTTCAACAATTTCGCCTAAAAATTCATAATTCTTATCATTATATTCTATGCTTATTCTTAATGGTTCTGCAACTTTAAAAGTAACATTTGCTTTTAAGGAAATTTTTCTATTATATGGTTTTATAGAATCCTCTAAAGAATCAAACAGTTTTCTATCTAATGATTTAAATATCTTATCCCCTACCTTATAAGCAATTGGAAATATTTTAACTCTTTCTCCTCTTTTTGCTTCTTTTACTTCTTTTCCATTAGTTATAATTTTATTTATTGAATATCCACTTTCCATAAACCTAAATCCATCACCTAAAGCAATATCTTCTTTTAAAACTATTTCTCCATTTTTCTCTATTTTTCCTAGAGGTACTCCCGTATTTCTTGGATGTTTAAAACTCATCATATCCATTCCAACATTTTTATGTAAATAAGCCTTAGAGAATCCACCCCTATTAAATAGCTGTAATAATTCTCTTTTTCCTTTGCTAACATTATATTCTGTATTGTATAATTCCTTTTCTACTGCATTTTTATAATTTTCTACTACTCCTGCAACATATTCTGGTCTTTTCATTCTTCCTTCTATTTTCAGTGAATATGTTCCTGAATCTATAATATCTTTCATGTCTTCTATTGTGCATGTATCCTTAGGACTTAAAAGATAAGCCTTTCTTTCTCCAGATGTATTTCCCTTTAATGTATATCCCATTCTGCAAGGCTGAGCGCATCTACCTCTATTTCCACTTCTACCACCTATCATGGAACTCATAAGGCATTGACCTGAGTATGAAATACATAATGCACCATGAACAAATATTTCTGTTTCTATTCCTAAATCTTTAGAAATATATTTAACTTCATCTACAGATAGTTCCCTAGATAAAACTATTCTATGAAAACCTCTTTCTTTAAAAAATAGTGCACCTTCTCCATTATGTATAGTCATTTGTGTAGATGCATGTATTTCAAAATCGGGATAATCTTCTTTTATTCTTTTAAATAATCCTAAATCTTGCAGTATTATTGCATCTACTCCTATTTCATATAAAAAACCTACATATCTAACTGCTTCTTCAATTTCATTTTCTTTTAATATAGTATTTAATGTTACGTAAACCTTAGCTCCATAGCTATGTACATAATCAACAGCTTTTATCATATTATCATTATCAAAATTAGATGCATATGCTCTAGCTGAAAACTTATTTCCACCTAAATAAACCGCATCTGCTCCCTTATTCATTGCCGCTACAAGACTTTCCATGCTCCCAGCTGGAGCTAAAATTTCTACTTTATTCATAAATACTTCTCCTAAACTTTAGTTTATTATGCTTTTATCTTCACTAATTATATATATCACAATTTATAATTTTTTTCTATTGCTAGAAATTAAGTTGTTTTATTTAATATAAAAACAGCTTAATTAACAAAATCAAGCTGCCTTTATAGAAATAATATACTGACTAAACATCTTTTAGTAAAGCATTTCTATGTCTTTTTTCTATTGCTAGCTTTACTTGTGTATCAATTAATTTCTTTTCTAAATCTAATACCTTATATTTTGAATTTTGTAATTGGAATTTTATTTCTTTGTTTCTTTGCTTTAATGATTCCTTTTCTGCCTTTGTCTTTTTAAAATCCTCTTCTATTATCTTACATTCCTCATTAAGTTTAATGAATTTTTCTTTGTACCCCATTTCATTATTTTTCAACAAGTAATTACTTTCTTTTAAATTTTCTAATTCTTTATAATAATTTTCTAATTCTTCTCTTAGTATTGAATTTTCATTTCTTAAAGAATTTATTTCTGACTCTAATGATAATTGCTCATTAATTTTTATTTCCTTAGAAGATATTTCTGTTTCTAAACTTAATATCTTTTCTTTTAAAAGTTTATTTTCCTTCTCTTCTTTTTCAAGAAGCTTAACTTTATTTTTTAATTCTTCATCCTCTAAAATCCTTTTGTTCAATTCATTTATTAATTTGTTTAATTTGTCTATCTCTTTATTACTATTAAACTCAAGGATTTCTGCTTCTTCTTTAATTTCTTTTATTCTTTCTTTTAATGTTATGTTTCTTTCTTCTAGAGAAGTATTTTTTTTCATTAATTCTTCTATTTCTATATCTGCTTTAAATAATTCATCTGCTATATTTAATGAAACAAGTGTAGCTGATGCTGTAGAACTCAACTTCCTATTATTTGCCATAATATCTCTAACTTTTCCATCTACATATTTTACAACTTGTAATAAATACTCTTCATTTTCTCTTCCTTTTAGATTATATTCAATCCCATTTATCTTAATAGTTATAGTATTCATAACACACCTCATTAACATAATAATTATAACTAATATAATTCTAACATAAATATTCCAAAGAATGTATATATAATTATAATATAGTTATAATCTAATTATAAATAAAATAATAAAAGATACTTTAGACTAATAATATTAACTCTAAAGTATCTTTTATTTACTATCTATTATCTTAAAGTTGCACCTAATTTATATTCAAGGCTTCTTAATATCTTATCGTGAACTTTATTGACATCATTATCAGTAAGTGTCTTTTTTTCATCTCTATATGCAATTGCATAAGCTATACTTTTTTTACCCTCTGGTATTTGAGCACCTTTATAAATATCAAATAATTTTACTTTTTCAACTAAGTTTCCACCAGCTTTTTTAATAGTGTCTTCAATTTCTTGTACTAACACTTCATCATTTACCAATAGAGCTATATCTCTTGTAACTGCTGGGAACTTTGGAAGTGGCTTATACTTCTTAGTTGTTTCAGCACCATTAAATAATAAATCTAAATCTAACTCAGCTAAATAGCAATTAACATCAACGCCATAGTTTTCCGAAACATCAGGGTGAACTTCACCTAATACCCCTACTCTTGATTTGCCAATCATTAAAGCAGCAGTTTTACCTGGGTGATAGCTAGGATTTTCAGCTTCACGAGCAAATGTTACTTTATTTAAACCTAAAGATTCAACAATATTTTCTACAACTCCCTTTAAATCTAAATAATCGCAATCTCCATACATACCAATTGTTAAAATATTCTTTTCAGTTGGAAGAACAGTTTCATCTTCGTTTGGTATATATATCTTACCAACCTCAAATAATCTGGCATATTCATTATTTCTTGAATAATTTCTTCCTAAAGATTCCATCATTGAATGAATAGTAGTTGTTCTCATTACAGAATAATCTTCGCCAAGTGGATTTTTAATCTTTACAACATTTCTTAAATCACTATTTTCTGGTAAATTGATTTTATCAAAAACTTTAGGTGATACAAAAGAATAGCTGATGGATTGATTTAATCCACTTCCTATCATAGTATCTATAACTTCTTCAGTTAATATTTCATTTTTATATTTAGGCTCTCTTTCAGTAGATACCTTAAATATTGTTGTTGGAATTTTATCATATCCATATATTCTTGCAACTTCTTCAGCTATATCTTCTTTAATTGCTATATCTATTCTAAATGTTGGTATCTTTATAACCAAATCATCATTTGCAATTTCAGTCTTTAAATCTAAAGAATCAAGATATCTTTTCATATCTTCTTTTGATATCTCTGTTCCTAAGAATTTATTTATCCAATTAGAATCTACTGTAATACTTCCCTCTTCTTTCTTTTGAGTGTATACATCAATAGTTCCTTCCATTACTTCACCACATCCAAGTTCACAAATTAAAGCACAAGCTCTATCTATTGCAAGACTTGCAAGGTTTGGATCTATGTCTTTTTCAAATCTTGATGAACTTTCAGTTCTTAAATTAAGCTTTTTAGAGTTAACTCTTATATTAGTTCCATCAAAGTTTGCACATTCAAATATAACTTCATTTGTATCTTCTTTAATTTCTGAATTTAATCCACCCATTATTCCTGCTAAAGCTATAGTTTTATCTCCATCTTTTATGCATAAGAAACTAGAATCTAACTTTCTTTCAGTTTCATCTAAAGTAATGAAAGTTTCTGCATCTTTAGCTCTTTCTACAACTATTTTCCCGCTTTTAATTTCTCTTGCATCAAAAGCATGCATTGGTTCTCCAAGTTCTAGCATTACAAAGTTAGTTATATCAACTATGCAATTTATAGGTCTAACACCAGCTTCTAATAATCTTTCTTGCATCCAACCTGGTGAAGGCATAACCTTAACATTCTTAACGCCTCTTGCCATATATCTTCTACATAAAGAATCTTTAACTTCAACATTTAATTTATTATTAATATTTTCAGAATTCTTTACTTCATAATTAAAACTTGGCATTTTATAAGATGTATTAAGAGTTGCTGCTGTTTCTCTAGCCATACCAACAATACTTAAACAATCTGGTCTATTTGAAGTTATTTCAAAATCTAATATTGATTTATTAAGACCTAAATACTCTTTTATGTCTATCCCTAGTGGTGCATCTTTAGGTAAGATCATTAAACCATGAACTGGTTCATCTCCAGCTATTCCAAGTTCTTCTTCTGAACAGAACATACCATTAGATACTACTCCTCTAAGCTTACCTTTTTTAATTTCTGTTCCATCTGCTAAAATTGATTTATGAAGAGCAACTGGTACTACATCATCTTCTTTCATATTTGTTGCAGCTGTAACAATTTGAATTTTTTCGGCTGCTCCTATATCAACTTGACAAACATTTAATTTATCAGCATCTGGATGTGCAGTTATTTCAACAATTTTTCCAGTAACTACATTTTTAATTGTATCACCTTGAGTAATAACTTCTTCTACTGCTGATCCTGATAATGTTAATCTATCTCCAAGTTCTTTTGCGTCTATATTCACTTCAACATAATCTTTTAACCAATTAAATGGCACTTTCATCTCTTTTACCTCCTATAATTAAAATTGATTTAAAAATCTCATATCACTTTCGTATAATAGCCTAATATCATCTATTCCATACTTAAGCATAACCATTCTATCAACACCAAATCCGAAGGCAAATCCACTGTAAACTTCTGGGTCTATACCACAATTTCTTAATACTTGTGGATGAACCATACCGCAACCTAAAAGCTCTATCCAGCCACTTCCTTTACATACCCTACATCCTTTGCCTTCACATACAAAGCAAGTTGCATCCATTTCTGCTGAAGGTTCTGTAAATGGGAAATGGTGAGGTCTAAACTTAGTTTTAACCTTATCTCCAAACATCTTTTTTGCAAAAAGCTCTAAAGTTCCTTTTAAATCTGCAAATGTAACTCCTTTATCAATTACAAGTCCTTCCATTTGATAAAATATAGGTGAGTGAGTTGCATCAACTGCATCTGATCTATATACCTTACCTGGAGCTATCATTTTTATTGGTGGAGCTTGATTTTCCATAACTCTAATTTGAACTGGTGAAGTTTGTGTTCTTAATACTAGATTATCATTTATATAAAAAGTATCTTGCTCGCTCCTAGCTGGATGATCCTTTGGAATATTTAAAGCTTCAAAATTGTAATGATCTAATTCTACTTCTGGCCCTTCTTCTACTGTAAATCCCATTGATATAAATATATTTTTCATACTTTCTAAAGTTAAATCCAGAGGATGTCTCTTACCAATTAAATTTTTCTTTCCCGGAAGAGATATATCTATAACTTCTGATGCCAATTTAGCATTTTTTTCTTTTTCCTTAATTTCTCTTGATATTTCTTCAATCTTATCTTCAACTTCTTTTTTTACTACATTTACGAGCTTTCCTACTATTGGTCTTTCTTCTTGAGATAATGATCCCATTCCTCTTAATATAGTAGTTAGCTCTCCTTTTTTACCTAAATATTTTACTCTTATTTCTTCTAACTCTGAGCTAGCATTTACATTTGTTAATTCATTAAATGCATTTTCTTTAATAGCAATTAACTTTTCTTGCATATTTGTTCCTCCTTTTTGATTAAAATAAAAAATGGACATATGTAAATTTACTTATTCCATTACTTCGCTCCAAGTCAACGCAAACTTACATATGCCCACTTGAAAACTGAAGGAAGAAAATTATAAAAAGTTATATTAAGAATAAACTTTTTATAATTTCCTAAAGAATAAAAAAACTTCGTCCCCCTATAAAAGGGACGAAGTGCCGCGTTACCACCCTAATTGGTTATAAAATTTATAATTTCACAACCCAACTCAAATTTAAATAACGATTAAAACCGCTAGAAACTACTGTTAATTTCACTTCTAGGACTCCTGAGGGAACTTCAATATAAACTTCTTTAAAATAGCTTCCAGTCTTAGACTATTTCTCCCTGAAAAGACTTTTATATCTACTTTCTCATTCACTGTCTTTTTATATTTAATTTACAATCTATTATACAAATAAACTTAATTAATTTCAATAGAAATTTTCTATTTATTTCTATATTAGATTTTGTCTAACTTTTTCAAATAAAATTATTGATGTTGCAACCGCTACATTTAAAGATTCAGCTCCTCCAGGCATTGGGATCTTAACCTTTTTGTTTGCAAGTTCAAAAAGTTCATTACTTATTCCATTGCCTTCATTACCTACAGCTAACATAATTTTCCCTTTTAAATCTTCTTCAAAAAAGTTTTTAGATTTCTCAAGAGAGGTTGTTACCAATGAAACTCCACTATTTTTAAGCCTTTTAATAATATTAAAATCTTCATCATCATAAAAAATAGGAACGTAAAATATAGAACCCATAGTAGATCTTATTGTTTTATCATTATAAATATCTACTGTTCCCTTTGTTAGTATTATTCCATCAACCCCAGCTGCATGACCAGTTCTTATTATAGTTCCTAAATTACCTGGATCTTGAACTTTATCACATATTAAAAAGAATTGTCCTTCTAAATTAATAATCATTTTTTTATTTTTAACTATTGCTATAACTCCTTGAGGATGTTCTGTAGAAGATATCTGAGAAAATAAAGCGCTTGAAAAAACATATATTTTATCATCACCAATAACTTCTTTTAAACTACTATTATGTAATTTTTCTTCATTTTCTTGAGATAAAATTATATATTCTATTTCCATATTAGCTTTTGTAGCTTCCTCTATTAATCTAAATCCTTCTAAAATAAACTTACCTTCTTTATTCCTAAATCTTTTATCTTTCAGTTTCTTTGTAGCCTTAAAAAAATTATTGTCTTTACTTTCTATATAAATCAAAATTTACACCTCGTTAATTTGATTTAGCTATCATGCCTTCTAGCCTGTTTAAATCTTCCGCTACTCCTATAGCAACAATTGCATCAGTATTTTTAATTATATCTCCTGCTGATGGTGATAAATTAATTTCCTGACCTCTTTTAATTGCAATAACATTTATTCCATATTTACTTCTAAGTTTTAACTCATTTAAAGTTTTCCCTGACCATTCTTCTAATACTTGAATTTCCATAACACTATAGTCTTCTGAAAGCTCTATATAATCTAATATATTATTTGAGACTAAATTATGCGCAACTCTTACCCCCATATCTTTTTCTGGAAGTATAACTCTATCTGCTCCAATTTTATAAAGAACTTTTGCGTGAAAATCATTATGCCCTTTAGCTACAATATATTTAACTCCAAGTTCTTTTACTAATAAAGTAACCATAATGCTTGATTGGATATCATCACCTATAGTAACCACTGCTACATCAAAATTACTTATTCCAAGTGATTTTAGCGCATTTTCATCTGTTGCATCTAATTGTACAGCATGTGTAACACTATCAGCTATTTCTTGTACTATCTCTTCATCTTTATCTATTGCTAATACATCACTCCCTAAAGAATATAAGGTTTTTGCTATAGAAGATCCAAATCTTCCAAGTCCTATAATTACAAATTGCTTATTAGCCAATAAACTTCATCTCCTAACCAATTAAAATCTTTCCTTCTGGATATTTATATCCAGATTTTTTATTTTTTCTTGCTAACGCAAGCATTACTGTAAGAGGTCCCACTCTGCCAAAATACATCATAAGTATAATTAGAACTTTTCCTATAGAGCTTAAATTTGGAGTAAATCCTAGAGTAAGTCCAACAGTACCAAATGCTGATGTTACTTCGTAAAGTATATCCATAAATGATGCACTAACTTCAGTGAACAATAAAATCATTGTGAACATTATTACTAATGATACTGCAATGAATAATATAGTGAAGGCCTTATAAACAACGCCTTTACTAAATCGTCTTCCAAATATTTCTGCATCTTCCCTTCCTCTTATAACTGAAATAACAGTTAATACTAGTATAGCAAAAGTCACTGTTTTTAGTCCACCAGCAGTTGATCCTGGTGATCCTCCAATAAACATTAATATTATAGTTAAAAACTTACTCACTGATGTCATAGCTGTAGTAGAAACACTATTAAATCCAGCTGTTCTCGGACTTACTGATGCAAAAAATGAATTTAACATCTTATCTTTCATGTTCATATTTGCTATAGTTTCTACATTATTTCGTTCAAATACAAACATTAATAATGTTCCTATAAGTATCAATATAAGTGTTGATATTAAAACTAATTTTGAGTGAATTGAAAACTTTTTTATTGATCTAAACTCATATATCTCTAAGAGAACTGTAAATCCTAATCCTCCAATTATTATTAATGTACTAATTACTAAAATAACTGTTGTATTACTAGAATAATTAATAAGACTTGTTCCAAATAAGTCAAATCCAGCATTACAAAAAGATGATATTGAGTGAAAAAGACTATAGAATAATCCTTTATAAATGCCATATTCAGGTATAAATTGCGTTGACAACAATACTGTTCCAAAAACTTGTACTGATACTGTAAAAACTAATATATATTTAACCATTTTCACCAGTCCTTGGATGGAATGTGTGTTCATAGCTTCTTGCATTATAAGTCTTTCTCTTAATGTTATTTTCTTGCCAAGTACTAATGATATAAGAACCCCAAATGTCATAAACCCAAGACCACCAACTTCTATTAATATCATTATTACCATTTGCCCAAAAGTACTCCAGTAAGTACTAGTATCTAAGGTTACTAAACCTGTAACACAAACAGCTGAAGTAGATGTAAAAATAGCATCTAAAAAGTTCGTTGCTTCTCCAGAAGCAGAAGATATTGGAAGTGATAAGATTATTCCTCCAATAAAAATTGCTATTAAAAATCCTAATGCTAATATTTGAACTCCTTTCAATTTAATTTTTCTTTTTAAACTAAATTGCATATCTTCACCTCATAGATAAACTAAAATTTTATCTTTATTTTACTACTAATAATAGATATTATTAACTATTTTTTCTATAGTATTTATATTTACCTATAAAAAAGTCGTCAAGACAAATTTGCCAAGCTGTCGACTTTTTTTGGTGCATGTGCATTTCCGAAGCTGCCTTAGGAAAATCCTTCACGCGCACTTTATTCTATTTTTTACTATGCAGGAATAACTTTAACAACTTATATTCTATAAGTTATTTATCAATATATTTTTAAGATATAATTTCCTATATAGTAAAAAATGCGACCAATCGGTCGCTTATATTATTTATTTAATTGTTTTTTTGCTGCTTCCACTAAATCTGCAAATGCTTTAGGATCATTTATAGCTATTTCTGATAACATTTTTCTATTCATATCAATTCCAGCTAATTTAATTCCATTTATAAATTTAGAATATGAAAGACCATTCATTCTTGTAGCTGCATTGATTCTTGCTATCCACAATCTTCTAAAATCTCTCTTTTTTAATCTTCTTCCAACATAAGCATTTCTTAAAGCTCTTATTACAGACTCATTAGCTGTTTTAAACAATCTGCTCTTTCCGCCATAATAACCTTTTGCAAGCTTTAATACTTTTTTATGATTTTTACGTGAATTTACTGCTCTTTTAACTCTTGCCATGTTTCAATCCTCCTCTTATTTTATAGATATGGTAATAATTTCTTCATTGCTTTTTCTTGAGTAGTTGAAACATAAGCAGCTTTTCTTAAGTTTCTCTTTCTCTTAGAGCTTTTCTTTGTTAATATATGGCTCTTGAAAGCTTTTGCTCTTTTTAATTTTCCAGTACCTGTTTTCTTAAATCTCTTTGCTGCACCTCTGTGCGTCTTCATTTTTGGCATAATAAAATCCTCCTCTCAAATTATGCTTTATTAAGGGAATCCTAACTTTACAACTATAAAACTTTAGAATAATATCTTTTATTAAATGTCCCTTAAATTGAATTTTAATCTAAATCAATTCCACAAAAAGGAATTTATTAGCATATATGTTTTTTATAATGCTTAATCTTCTTATATTCTTTTTAAGGGAAATATTAAATAACTTCTCAATAAAAAGACAAAATAAAAAAGACAGCATATGCCGTCCTCAAAATATTCATTTCTTTAATTTAAATCATAATAAATTAAATAAGAATACATTATACCTTACTAAGCTATGCCGTAAGGTGAGAAACGGCTATGTTTCTTCTTAACACTAGTATTATATTATTTGTCAAAAAACTTGTCAACATAAATTTAAAATTTAACCTGTTTTTCCATACATAAAGAACATCCATCACAAAAGCTTACTTTATTTTCAAAAACATTTTCTATAGTATCAATAAACTCTTTATTCAAGCAATTCTTTTTACCATGTATTACTACCTTTTTAGGTGCATTAGTTATTAATCCACTTATTATTATATCTTCCATCTTAGCATCATTATCTATCCTACATTCAACTAATTCTTTCATAAATTCATTAAATATATCTTTTTTATCTTTATCTTTTATAAAATAATTTCCTGCTTCATTGATGAATATGTTTATTTCATCTATTTTACTTTCTTGTATATCTACAAAATATTTTAATAACTTTATAAATTCTCTATATTCCTTTTCAACCATATAACTTTCTATTACTTTATCTATTATATTCTCTATATCTTCTCTTAAATCTCTCATTCTAAATCTTATAAATCCATTTATGTTTATCTCTGAATTTTCTTCTAAACAATTTTTTATTTTTTCAATTATACTATTCATTTTATTCATGCAATAAATTAAATTTTCACATTTTAATGATTCTTCACCTAATAATATCTTCATAATTTCTTCTTCAACTTCTATTACTTCTTCTTGTTTTAAAAAGAAATAATTTTCAGTTAGAAAATCAAACATTTCTTTTTCTTTATACTGTTCTATTACTACTTTATACAATACATTACTTATATATAAATTTATGATTTCTTTTACCCTCTCATTATAACCATCATCATCACATAGTACTTTAACTATATGACTATCTAGTTCCACACTTTCTACTATCCCAATTTTTATGTCTTTTTTCTTTAGAATAGTTCGCAATTCTTGAATTTCACTTACAAAATCTAGATCATCATTATAAACAAGCTTTAGTACAAGCATGGATTCCACTCCCTTCCTAGTAATAGTATGTATAAAAATTTAAACTATATTCAAAAAATATTTCTTATCAATCGACAAGATTAATATACTAATTTATAATTAATTTATATTAATTTAAATTTAAAAGGAGTTTATTTATGGTTTGCTTTGTTGATTATAGAATTTCTAATATAGAAAGAACTTCCCTTGAATCATTTGGTTTATCAATAGTAGAAGTACCACCGAATAATTCTTTATATAAATCCATTGATGGCCATGTAGACATACAATTAAATATATTAGATAAAAAGTCGAAAAAAGTAATAATTCAAAAAGATATATCTCCTAACTTTAAGAAAAAACTTTCTGATTTAAATGTAAACTTTATAGAAAGTAATCGTTCTTTAAAGTATTCTTATCCTAATAATATTTTCTTAAATGCTCTAATATTAGAAAATTATTTTATTCATAACTTAAAATATACTGATGAAAATCTCATTAGTTCTCAAAATTTTAAAAAACTTATCAATGTAAAACAAGGTTATACTAAATGCTCTTGTTTACCTGTAAGTGAAAAATCTCTTATAACTAGTGATTTAGGAATATATAATACTTTAATAAATTATGATTTTGATATATTACTACTTCCTCCTGGAGACATAATATTAGAAGGATTAGATTACGGTTTTATCGGTGGAAGTGGTGGTCTTATATCTAAAGATAAAATGGCCTTCTTTGGTAATTTAAAGTCATATATGTATGGTGAAAAAGTATTAAATTTTTTAAATAAATACGGAGTTTCACCTATTTATTTAAAAGATGGAAAACTTCAAGATAGAGGAAGTCTTTTAATTTTATAGTCTTTTATATAATACGTCTTATATACATAAATGTTTCTAATAATAGATTGATAATTTATTTATGATTTTATATATTTTAAAAAATTAATTTTCTATCTTTAATCAAAAAAAAGCTTAAAGAAATTTGTATATCTTTAAGCTTTTTTTTTATTTTAAATTTAAAATATCAAATTCTATTTTGTTTATTAGATTTCTTAAATCTTCAAAGTTTTTATTAGATTTTTTATCTAATATATCTAATATAGTATATACTTCATTAATATTATTTTTATTTTCACTTAAATTTTGATTTCCTCTTCCTAATTTATCGCAAATAAATAATAATATAATATCATTAAAGTTTTCACTGTTTAATAATCCTTCTATATCTGAAAATGGCAATTTTTTTATTATATAAATATGATGCATATGAAATCTTACTATTTCTGTAACTCTTTTAGTAAAATCCATATTCTCATATAATTCTAGTAATCTATAAGTTATATTTGCACCTTCTTTATCATGATCATAAGATCTATATCGTCCTTTAATAAATTTAGTGGTTGTTATTTTTCCTATATCATGTAACAAAGCAGCCCACATAAATATTTGAGCATTGCTAGAAAAACTATTAATTTTTGCTGCTACATCTACTACCATTTTAGTGTGATTCCATACATTTCCTTCTGGATGAAATTTTTTTTCTTGAGGGATTTTTTCTAATTCACTTATTATATTAAAACTACTTTTTTTAAAGTCTTCTTTATTAAATAATTTTTCTATTTCTATAGATGGTTTTTCATAATTAATTAATATATTACTTATTTTATTGAACATTCCTATATTCACCTCTTAACTACTATTATGTAATTTTATTATATATATTATTATTTGTATTTATAAAAATTTTATTTAAAATTTAGTATCAAAAAAATTTAAATTACATAAGCTATAATTATAAGATTTGGCGCTATAGCCAAGTGGTAAGGCAGAGGTCTGCAAAACCTTTATTCCCCAGTTCAAATCTGGGTGGCGCCTCCAAAAAAGTGGACCCTTATAAAACATTTGTTTTACAAGGGTCCACTTTTTAATTAACAATTAATAGTACTCCATAACAATAAACAAAATTTTTATATATTCTAAAAGTTTTTCTCAATTGTTAATTGTTTTTATTTTGCTGCTTCTAGTAATTTACCTATTTCTTCATTTGTGAAATTATAAGCAGTATTGCAGAAATTACATTTAATTTCTTCTTCTTTACCATCATCATATATTTCTTGAAGTTCTTTTGCACCAATTGATAATAATACTGATTCAACCTTTTCTCTTGAGCAATTACATGTATATTCTGGTTTTAATTCCTCTAAAATCTTTAAGTCCATACCTTCGAATATGTATTCTAATACTTTATCTATACTTCCATGTTCTAAAAGCATTTGTGTAATTGATGGTATTTCTTCTAATCTATATGTAATTAAGTCTGAAAGTAATTCATCTGCATTTGGCATCATTTGAATTATAAAGCCTCCAGACACCTTTATAGAATAATCTCTATCCACTAAAACTCCTAATGCTACAGCTGATGGAGTTTGCTCTGATACAGTAAAATAATAAGCTAAATCTTCTCCTATTTCTCCTGTATAAATAGGCACTTGACCTACATATGGATCTTTCATTCCTAAATCTTTAATAACTGTAAATTCACCATTTACACCTACATACCCACCTACATCCAATTTATTTTTTGAATTTAGCGGTATATCTCCATATGGGTTTCCAATAAATCCCTTTACTTTTCCACCTTCATAAGATGTTACTGTTATCCCCTTAGCTTCTCCGCCACCATTTATTTTTAAAGTAATTACCTCTTTGTCTGATTTTAAGGTTGATCCCATTAATGCACCCGCTGTAAGCATTCTTCCTAGTGCTGCTGCTGCAACTGGTGTACATTCGTGTATTTCCTTACCTGTATTAACTAAATCAGTTGTTTCACCAGCAATAATCCTTACCATACCATCTTTTGCTGTTGCTTTTATTATTTTATCCATCATTATTCCTCCATTAACTAAATTACTTTTTTACTACATACATAATTCTTTCTGTTAAATTTTCAACAGATTTTTTAGAGTATCCATCAAATTTACCTATTATTTTCAAATCCAACTCTTTAAGCTTATTTTCTATAAATTCTTCTGTATACGCTCTTTCTAAATGTTCTTCTTCAAATCGTTCATATAATTCTCCTTTTTTAACGAAGAAAGTTAAAAACATATTCAAAATATCATTTTCAAAAGTATTTTCCCAGGTATAGAAAACTTCTTCTTCACTATATGTATAAATATTATTACCTAATATTTCCGAAAGCTTATAATATGAATTTACATCAAATATAAATATTCCATTATCTTTTAAATGATCTTTTACCCTCATTAAGTATTTAAGAAAACTTGCTTCTTCTATAATGTAATTTGTTGAATCCAATACCGATGTAATTAGATCAAATTTTCTATTTAGGCTAAGCTCACTCATATCCTGACAAACTAGCTGACATTTGATTTTTTCCTTTTTTAGCTTATTAAAAGCTTCCCTTAACATATCATCTGATAAATCTACAGCAAAGGATTCTTTAAAATTTTTTGCCAGTTTTGCAGTAACGTTTCCAGTACCACATGCTATATCTAGATAATTATCAAAACTTATATCTTCCTTTTTGCATATTTCAATAATTCTAGAACACATATCTTCATAGTCAATATCTTCATTTATTAAATTATCATATATTTTAGCAAACTCTCCATATGCCAAAGATATCCCTCCCCATCTTTATAGAGTTTTCTAAAACTATATTAAATGTAAAATTTCCTTTAGTCAATCTATAGAAAGAATAAAAATGCACTATAAAAAATAATTTTACTTTCTACCTAGAATTTCATCATTTGTAGGTATCTTTAATATTCTTTTTCTTTTAGTCATTATCCCCCCTATTCTTCCTGTTTCTTCTGCTGTTAGCCCCCCCCAGCCTAATTCATCTACTTTATCTTTTAATCCTAACTCGTCTGCTATTTCATATTTAATTTTTTCCCTTAATACTTCGGCCTCTGATAGTTCTTTATTTGATTTTATTTTTGATTTTATTATTTTTTTTAATGGTGTTTTACTCAATTTTATACCCCCTATCAATATAATATTTATAGTTTTTCCAAAAGTTTTGCTAATATACTATTAAAATTTATTATTCACTATATCTTCTAAAATTTTATATATTATAATAAAGTATTGAATTTTTAAGAATATTTAACTATAGTTATAGTAACTATATTTTTTATATTTACTATTTACATTAATGAAAAGGGGGAAAAATTTATGTACAATGTTGCAATAGTTGGGGCTACTGGTAATGTGGGAAGAAAATTTTTAGAAATCTTAGAGGAAAGGAACTTTCCTATTAAAGATTTGTATCTTTTTGCTTCTAAACGTTCAGCAGGTTCTAAACTAAATTTTAAAGAAGAAGAAATAATAGTGGAGGAAACTTCAGTTGAGAATATAAAAGATAAAAGAATAGATTTTGCACTTTTCTCAGCCGGCGGAGATGTAAGTTTGAAATTCTCACCTATATTTGCTTCATATGGAGCTGTGGTGATCGATAATTCAAGCGCATTTAGAATGAATAAAGATGTTCCTTTAGTAGTTCCTGAAGTTAATCCTGAAGATATAAAGTGGCATAGCGGTATTATAGCTAATCCTAATTGCTCTACAATTCAAGCTATGGTTCCTTTAAAGGTTTTATTAGACAACTACGGAGTAAAAAGAATAGTATATTCTACATACCAAGCTGTTTCTGGTGCTGGTATGCAAGGTATAGCTGATTTAGAAGAAGGTTTAAAGGGTAATAAGCCAAAGAAATTTCCTTATTCCATAGCAGGTAACTGCCTTCCTCATATAGATGTTTTTTTAGATAATGGCTACACAAAAGAAGAAATTAAAATGATTGAAGAAACAAAAAAAATTCTTCATAATAATAACTTAAAAATTACAGCAACTGCTGTTAGAGTTCCTGTTCTTAATAGTCATAGTGAAAGTATAAACGTTGAACTAGAAAAATCATTTAACTTAGAAGATATAATAGAACTATTTACCAATACAAAAGGGCTTACAGTTTATGATGATATAAACACACTTAAATATCCTACAGCTTTAATGGCATCAGGAAAAGATGACGTATTTATTGGACGTATAAGAAGAGACTTTAGCATAGATAATGGACTAAATTTATGGGTAGTTGCTGATAATATTAGAAAAGGGGCTGCTTTAAATGCAGTGCAAATAGCCGAACTATTAATAAAGGAGTGATGAGTAATGTCAATTTTTAAAGGCTCTGCAGTAGCAATAGTTACACCTTTTAATGATACTGGAGTCAATTACAACAAATTAAAAGATTTAATAGAATGGCATATACAAGAAGGAACAGATGCAATTGTAATTTGTGGTACAACTGGTGAAGCCAGTACAATGAATATTGAGGAAAGAAGAAAAAGTATAAAATTTACTGTTGATGTTGTTAATAAAAGAATACCTGTAATTGCTGGTACTGGAACTAATGATACTAAAGCTTCTATCGAAATGAGTGAATTTGCTGAAAGTGTTGGTGTTGATGCTCTTTTAGTTATAACACCATATTATAACAAAACAACAAATAAAGGTTTAATTAAACATTTTGAAGCAATAAACAATGCAGTGGATACTCCTATAATTTTGTATAATGTTCCAAGTAGAACAGGCGTTAATATATCCCCTGCTCAATTATTAGAATTATCAAAATTAAAAAATATAATCGCTATTAAAGAAGCTAGCGGAAATATAAGTCAAGTTGCTCAAATGAAAGCATTATGTGGAGATAATATTGATATATATTCTGGAAATGATGATCAAGCAATCCCAATAATGTCTTTAGGAGGTTTAGGAGTTATATCTGTACTTGCAAATATAATGCCTAAGGAGGTTCATGATATGACTTCTTTATATTTATCTGGTAATATAAAAAAGGCCTTAAAAGTACAATTAGATACCTTGGATATAGCAAATAAATTGTTTATAGAAACTAACCCAATCCCAGTTAAGACTGCTTTAAATTTGATGGGTAAAAATGTAGGTCCATTTAGATTACCTTTATGTGATATGGATAATGAAAATCTTGAAATACTAAAATGTTCTTTAAAAAATTATAATTTAATTTAAGGAGTTTAATATGATAAAAATTGTACTAAATGGTTGCTGTGGAAAAATGGGGAAAATAATTGTAGAAACTGTTAAGAATTTTCCTAATATAAATATTGTTGCCGGAATAGATAAATACCCAAATATGAAATATGACTTCAACATTTTTACAGATATTAAAGATTTAAATGTAGCTTATGATGTTTTAGTAGATTTTTCTAGACCTGAAGCACTTAAGGATATATTAAGTTTATCGTTAAAAAATAATAAGCCAGTTATTTTATGTTCTACAGGCTATACTGCTGAAGATTTATCACTTATTTCGAAAACAAGTGATATTATTCCAATATTTAGATCTGCTAACATGTCTTTAGGTGTGAATTTATTGAATTCCCTATTAAAGAAGGTAGTTCCTTCTTTATATCAAAATTATGATATTGAAATAATAGAGAAGCATCATAATCAAAAAGTTGATTCTCCTAGTGGAACAGCTCTTTTACTTGCTGATACTATTAAAGATTCTATCCCCACTGAAACTTCATATGTGTATGGTAGAAGTGGTGAAAGTAAGAGAAATAAAAAAGAAATTGGAATTCATGCAGTTAGAGGTGGATCCATTGTTGGAGATCACGATATAATATTTGCTGGTACTGGAGAAATAATAGAGTTGTCTCATAAAGCAATATCAAGAGAAGTATTTGCGGTAGGTGCATTAAAAGCTTGTGAATTTATGAATAAAATTACTGAAGCAAGGTTATATAATATGGATGATGTTTTAGGAATTTAACTATTTAAAAAGGGCTGTCATATTTGGCAGCCCTAATTTTAATTCTAAACTTATTAGGAATGTTTTTCTAGTTTAAAATTTACTTATAGTGTAAAACTATAATATGACTAAATAATAAGGAGGTTTAATTATGCCAAAAGATAGTCAACCTGATAATAAAAAAGCTAGAATGGAAAAATGTAATAATCAAACTCCTATTACAGAAGAAGGCCATAATCATAACCCAAATGACAAACATAAATCTATTAAAAGAGAAGGTTTTTCTAGCCAACATTTTAATAGAGCTGGAAATTAAAAAAAGAAGAGTCTATGACTCTTCTTTTTAATTATTACTTTTCTTCGATATATGCCTTATCAACAAATACGTGTCCTAAAGTTGAAACTCTAACACCTTTAACTTCTGGCTTAGCACCCTTAACTTTAGTGTAGTAATATAATGGGATTATTGGCATTTCATCCATAATGATATCTTCTGCTTTTCTCATTAATTCCCATCTCTTATCTGGATCTGCTTCTTTCTTAGCATCTGCAACTAACTTGTCGTATTCTGCATTTGAATATCCAGCATCGTTATTTCCTCCGCCAGTTACCCATAAATCTAAGAATGTCATTGGATCAACATAGTCTCCTGACCAACCGTGTCTAGCGATTTGATATTGACCTTGTTGTCTTGTATTTAAGAATACCTTCCATTCTTGGTTAGCTAACTCAACATTCACACCAATTTTAGCCCAGTCTTGTTGAATAACTTGAGCTATATCTTTATGAGATCCTTCAGTATTATACATGAATTCTAATGTTGGAAGTCCTTTTCCTTCTGGATATCCAGCTTCAGCTAATAATTTCTTAGCTTCTTCTACATTAGCTTTATTTGCATCATAGTATTCTTTACTTGCGAAGTCTTCACCTTTTTCATTTAATATTCCTTTTGGTACAAAGCTGTATGCTGGTACTTGACCTGATTTTGTAACATTATCAACTATAGCTTTTCTATCAATTGCAAGATTTAAAGCTTTTCTTACTTTTTCATTACTTAAAGCTTTTTTAACATCTTCTGATAATCCATCTTGTTTACCAACGTTTAAAACTAACATATAAGTTGCAAGATTTGGATAAATTGTAACTAATCCTTCTTTTTTACCATTTTCGATTTCTGCTGGTGGAACTGTGTCAACCATATCAAAATCTCCTGATTTTAATGAAGCATATGCAGTATTTTGATCAGTAACTAATTTCCAAACTACTCCTGGAAGCTTAATTTCTTTTGCATTCCAATACTTATCATTCTTTTCAAATATTAATTGATCTTTCATATCCCATTGTACTAATTTGAAAGGTCCATTTGAAACATAAGTTTCTGGTTCAGTAGCCCATCCTTCTGGATTAGCTGTAACTATATCTTCTCTTATTGGGAAGTAAGTTGTAAATGCAGTAAGTTCTGGGAAGTAAGCTGTAGGTGATTCTAAAGTTACTTTTAAAGTATGATCATCTACTACTTCTATTCCTAAATCTTCTCTACTAGCTTCACCATTATAGAATTTTTCACCATTCTTAATGTAAAATAATTGATAATTATATTCTGCTGCCGTATCTTTAGTTAAAGCTCTAACCCATGAATATTCAAAGTCTTTAGCTGTAACTGCTTCCCCATCAGACCATTTAGCATCTTTTCTTAATTTAAAAGTATATACTAATTGATCATCTGATACTTCCATTTTTTCAGCAACTCCAGGAATTGCCTTTTCATTTTCATCAAGTCTCATTAATCCTTCAAAAGCATTATCAATAATTGATCCTGCTCCAGATGAAGTGTTTAATGTTGGATCTAGAGTTTCTGGGTCTTCACCTAAGTTATAAATTAATTTTCTTCCACTATCTGCTGAATTCTTGTTTCCGCAACCTGCTAAAACAGACATTCCAAGTGTAAGTGTTAGTGCAACTGCACAAATTTTTCTAAGCTTATTGCTTTTCATTGTTTTTCCCCCTTAATATATAAAATTTATACTAATTGCTTATTATGCAATAGATACCTATTCATTAAATAGATGACATGCTACGAAGTGACCTGGTTCTACTTCTTTTAGTTCTGGATCTACTTCTCCACAAATTGGTTTAGCATATTTACATCTACCTTTAAATCTACATCCTGGTGGTGGATCTATTGGTGATGGAATATCACCTTCTAAAACTATTCTTTTATTATTTTTAGCCACCTGAGGATCCGCAATTGGTACTGCTGAAAGTAATGCTTGTGTATAAGGATGTCTAGGCTTTAAATACACATCATCTGCAGGACCCTTTTCAACCATTTTTCCTAAGTACATAACTCCAATATGAGTTGATATATGTTTAACCATTGATAAGTCATGAGCTATAAAAAGATAAGTTAAACCAAATTCTTCTTGTAGTTCTTCTAACATATTAATTACTTGAGCTTGAATTGACACATCAAGTGCTGATATAGGCTCATCACATACTATAAAATCTGGTTGTACTGCAAGTGCTCTTGCAATACCTATTCTTTGTCTTTGCCCACCTGAAAATTCATGGGCATATCTATTTATATGGCTTCCATTTAATCCAACTCTATCTAAAAGATATCTTATTCTTTTAGTTCTTTCTTCACCCTTATATAATCCATGAATATCTATAGCTTCACCTATTATATCCCCTACAGTCATTCTTGGATTCAAAGAAGCATACGGATCTTGGAATATCATTTGCATATTCTTTCTTAAGGAAACCATTTTCTTTTCACTAAAATTAGTTATATCTTCACCATTAAAAATTATTTCCCCAGAAGTTGGTTCATATAACTTTAAGATAGTTCTTCCTGTTGTAGTTTTACCACAACCTGACTCACCAACAAGTCCTAATGTTTCTCCTCTTTTTATTGTGAAGGAAACATTATCAACAGCTTTTACAAGACTTTTTTTAGAAAACATTCCTTTATTGACAGGGAAGTATTTACAAAGATTTTTCACTTCTAAAATAATATCGTTTTTATTTTCCATTATTCTTCCCTCCTTATTGGTGACTCTACCTTTGGTGCATTTTCATGACATAACCAGCATGCTGATTTATGACCTTTTGATATTTCAAATAATGGTGGTTGTTTTTCTATGCAAATTTTCATAGTATATTTACATCTTGCTGCAAATGGACATCCTACTGGTGGCTTTAACAAATCAGGTGGTTGACCTTCAATTGGAGTTAATTTTTCTTTAACTTCACTTTTAGGATTTGGTACACTGTTTAATAATCCCCATGTATATGGATGTTTACCGTTGTAGAATATATCTTCATCTGTTCCTTCTTCAACAACTATTCCACCATACATAACATTAATTCTTGTACAAAGATCTGCAACTACACCTAAATCATGTGTTATAAGTATAATAGAGCTATTAATCTTTTCCTTTAAGTCTTTCATCAAATCTAATATTTGTGCTTGGATTGTAACATCTAAAGCAGTTGTAGGTTCATCTGCTATAATAAGCTTTGGTTCACAAATAAGACTCATTGCTATCATAACTCTTTGTCTCATACCACCTGAAAATTCATGTGGGTATTGCTTAAGTCTTTTTTCAGGACTTGGTATTCCTACCATGTCTAACATTTTTATTGCTAAATCATTAGCTTCTGATTTTGAGATTTTTTTATGTTTAATTAAATGCTCAGTTAATTGTTGTCCAACTGTGAATAAAGGATTTAATGATGTCATAGGATCTTGGAAAATCATAGCCATCTCATTTCCTCTAATTTCTTGCATTTGTCTTTCAGTTGGATTAGTTATGTCTTTTCCATTAAATGTAATCTCTTCTGAATCTATAATTGCATTGTCAGCTAACAATCTCATAATAGACATCATTGTAACTGATTTTCCACAACCTGATTCTCCAACTATTCCTAAAGCTTCTCCTTTATCTAAATGTAATGATACACCTCTTACTGCTTGCACATCACCTATATGTGTTCTAAAGGAGGTTTTTAAATTTTTAACTTCTAATAATCTACTCATCTGTCATTCCTCCTATTTCTTATTTTTAGGATCTAAAGCTTCTGTTAAACCATCACCAAATAGGTTAAAGGCTAAGATAATTACACATATAGCTCCTGCTGGGAATAATAATTGATATGCAGCAGTACTTAATAATCCACTAGCATCATTTGCTAAAGTACCTAAAGATGCAAGTGGTGCATTAATACCTAGACCTATAAAGCTTAAGAATGCTTCTGTAAAAATTGCTTGTGGTACAAACAATGTTAATGTTACTAATATAGATCCCATACAGTTAGGAATTAAGTGTCTAAACAAAATTCTTGTATTTGATGCTCCAAGAGCTTTAGCTGCAAGAACAAATTCTTGTTGTTTTAATTGAAGTATATCTCCTCTTACTATTCTTGCCATACCTACCCAATAAGAAATAGCCATTGCTAATATAATTGTTGTTAATCCAGTTGATCCTTCTTTCTTGAAAGTCGCCATTAATATTATTACATATATTTGTGTTGGAATAGAATATAAAACATCTACCACTCTCATCATTATATTATCTATTCTTCCACCAAAGAATCCAGCTATTCCTCCATATAATACACCTATAACTAAATTTATAGCTGCAGCTGAAATAGCTATTATAATAGAATATCTTGCTCCATACATTACTCTTACAAATAAATCTCTTCCTAAGTTATCCGTACCAAATAAATGTTGTGCACTTGGTCTTAAATCAGTTGCTTGTAGATTAGTGTCATAATAAGTATACCCCATTACTTTCTCCATTATTACAGGTCCTAAGAATGCAAATAATACCACTACTACTATCATAATTAATGAAAATAATGCTACTTTATTATTTTTAAGTCTTCTCCATGCATCGGCCCAATATCCAACACTTGGTCTAACTATTTGTTCAAAATTCTTTTCCTCTTCACTTAAAGGAGTAAATAAATTTTTATCTATATTTAAATCCATTTTTAAATCTTCCACGTCTTTACCCCCTCTTATCCTTCTAGTTTAATTCTTGGATCTATCATTACGTATATAATGTCTACTAATAAATTACATGTTACTATTAAAGTACAATAAAAGGCTGTAACTCCTAATAACGAAGTGTAGTCTCTATTAGTAATTGATAATGTAAATTCATTTCCAAGACCAGGTATTGCAAATATTTTTTCAACTACGAAAGATCCAGTTAATACTCCTGCTACTAAAGGTCCTAAGTATGTAACTACAGGTATTAGTGAATTTCTTAATGCATGTTTAAATATTATTGTTTTTCCACTTAATCCTTTAGCTTTTGCTGTTCTTATATAATCTGATTTTAATACATCTATTAATTTACTTCTTGTTAATCTAGTTATAAATGCCATTGAACTTCCTGATAATGCAATTACAGGCATAATATAATTAGTTGGCTTACTTAAGCCCGTAGCTGGTAATATCTTAAGTTTAACTGTAAATATATATATTAAGAATGTTCCCATAACGAAACTTGGTATTGTTATTCCTAATGTAGCCAAAACCATACAGATTCTATCTGGCCATTTATCAGCTTTTAATGCAGCCAATATTCCAAGTAATACCCCTACTATAACTGAAAATCCTATTGACACCATTCCAACTTTAGCTGAATTAGGGAAACTTTTCTTTATTGTCGTTAAAACTTCTCTTCCTTTATACTTCATTGATTTACCAAAATCACCTTTTAATAAGTTCTTCATATAAATCGTATATTGTTCTCCAACAGGTTTGTCCAACCCATATTTTTCGTTTAGTTGGGCTTTCATATCCGGTGTTATTTTTTCTCCATCAAATGGACCACCCGGCATCATTCTTACTAGAAAGAATACTATAGTTACAACTGCCCAAACAGTAACTATACTAGTTAAAAGTCTCTTTCCTATATACTTTACCATTTGTTTTCAACCCCCATTCATCATTCTACGCACATTCCATTTTGTAGATATTAATAATTATATTATATTATTGAAATTTGTCAATTAACATTTTAAATTTATCTTAAGTATTTTAATAATATATCAATAATACTTATTGTTTTTTTTAAATCTCCCAAAGGGTGTTAAAGCCTTCAGAAAACGCTTACACTTACTTTTTTTCAGCATTTATGCAAGTATAAATATTAATCCTTCATTTTTCTAATTATTATTAATCTATTATTAATTTCATTAAATATTTTTATTCATTTCATCATTTTTATAGACATTTATTATAATATGTTCGTCATATGTAAACACATATATTCATTATTATTTCTAATATTATGTATTATATCAAGAATATTTATTCATTTCAAAAAAATTAAGCAATATATAAATATCTTCTTATATTGCTTAGTTTTTAATTAGTTACTTATTATTTTTCAAATTAGTAATTTTTTCTAATATGATCTTCTAGTTTATCTAAAGCATTTTTTAACTCATCCATAGAATAACAATATGATATTCTTATATATCCTTCCCCTCCACATCCAAAGGCATCACCAGGAACACAAGCTACTTTTTCTTCTTTTAATAGTTTATTGCAAAATTCCTCTGAGGATATATTAAATCTTTTTATAGAAGGAAATATATAAAATGCTCCTTTGGGTGAATAAAGATCCATTCCCATTGAGTTAAGTCTATTTTCAACATAAATTTTTCTTTTTATAAATTCTTCCTTCATTTTTTCTACAGTATGTAAACTATTTTTTAGACCTTCTAAAACTCCATATTGGCCTATAGAATTTGTACATGATACATTATATTGATGAACTTTAGCTATTTCTTTTAAGTATTTCTCTGTAGCTGCTATAAATCCAACTCTTATACCAGTAACAGAAAACATTTTAGAAAAGCCTCCTATATATATAACCTTATCTTTTATATTATCACACATTGCTATACTATAATATTTATCATAACAAAGAGCTTCATAAAGTTCATCTGTAATAACAGTAATTTCAAAACTCTTTATAATTTCTACTAGAGATTCATATTGACCTTTACTAAGTATTGCCCCTGTAGGATTGCAAGGGTAAGATAAAATCATATATTTTATTTTATCCTTCTTTATTGTACTTACTAATTTACCGATATTTATAGAAAAATCTTCATCCAATTCATAGTTAACAACTTCTCCTCCTAAAATCTTAACTATGTTTTCATATGCTGGATAACTTGGAGTAGGTATTAAAACCTTATCGCCTTTATTTATCAATGAAGATATAGTTGAGTATAATGCCTCGCTGCCCCCAACAGTTACACATACTTCCTTTAAGTCATAATTTATATTTCTATTACTTAAATAATTACAAATTTCATTTCTTAGCTCTAAAAGACCAAAATTATCAGTATAAGTTATTCTATCTTCTTCAATTGCTTTTATCATGGCCTCCTTGATTTCTCTCGGTGCTTTAAAATCTGGTTGCCCTAAAGTTAAAGAAATTGCTTCTTCTACATCTTTTACTTTATTGAAAAATCTTCTAATCCCTGATATTTCAACATTATTTAAGTTTTTATTCATTATTATAGCCCCCTCTTTTATAAATTTCAGTTCACAGTTCACAAGGCACAGTTTTCAGTTATTCTTTAAGTAACAGGGATTTTTTAGGGAACAGGTATAATATATTAGAAATCTTAAAGTAAAAAATAAAGAAAGAAATTTAATATTTTCTTATCAATTTTATATTTAATACTTATTCCTTAATACTTATTACCTTTTCCCTGACACTTTTTACCTTTTACATATTCCTTAATTAAATTCAATTATGAAATATACACTCATAACTATTCTTACTAATTGATACCTGTTCCTTCTTACATGTTACCTATACGCTTAAATTAACTATGACTTGTTCCTTGTTACCTTCTCTTTTCCCTAATTAAAACAACTGTGAATTGTGAACTGTGGACTGATAACTGTTCCTATTACTTGTTACCTTTTACCTAGAATTTTGCTTCGCAAAATAAATCTAGTACTCAATTCCTTTTCTTGCCCCAACACCTTTTTCAAAATAATGTTTAATACATTTCATTTCTGTAACTAAATCACTCTTCTTCAAAATTGCTTCTGGTATATTTCTTCCCGTTAATATAAGTTCCATACTTTGTGGCTTATTATCAATAATGTATATAACTTCTTCTTCAGTTAAAAATTTGTTGTATAAGACTCCCATTATTTCATCTATTATTAAAACATCACATTTATTTTCTTTTATAGTATTTATAATAAATTTATATCCCTCTTTAATTTCTCTTTTTAATTCTTCCTTTTCATCTTCATTTAAATTCCAAACAAAATCTCTTGGCTTTTCAAATCTAAATATTTTAAAGTTATCATTAAGCTCATCAATTGTTTTTAATTCTCCTGTTGGTCCCCCTTTTAAAAATTGAACCATATATATCTTTAATCCATTTCCATAGGCTCTCATACCTTGCCCTATTGCAGCGGTAGTTTTTCCTTTGCCATCGCCTGTGTACACTTGAACAAGACCTTTTTCAAGTTTCATTTTATCAACTCCTTTTTTATAAATTGTACATTATATATCCCTACATTGTAAATATAATATATTTTAACACTTTTTTACTTACTTTCTATTGATATACATGAAATATATTGATATAATTTTTTCATTCTAACTTTATAGTATAGGAGGGTATAATATGAGCTATAATGAGTTAACAGATCCTTATGAAATTGCAAAATTTATAAAGGACTCAAAAAAAACAACACCTGTTAAAGCATATGTTAATGGAGATTTAAGTAATGCTAATATACAAGATATAGAATGGTATGGAAATAATAACTTTTATATTCTTTTTGGAGAACATAATGTGGTAAATGAATTTATTAATAATAATAATAAACTTATTAATTATTATAGAATTGAAAATGATAGAAGAAACTCTGCTATTCCTATGTTAAATCTTGTAGATGTAGATGCTAGAATAGAACCTGGTGCAATAATAAGGGACAGAGTGAAGATTGATAAAAATGCTGTTATTATGATGGGGGCCGTAATAAATATTGGCGCAGAAATTGGTGAAGGCACTATGGTAGATATGAATGCAGTAGTTGGTGCTAGGGGGAAACTTGGTAGAAATGTTCACCTTGGAGCTGGAGCTGTAGTTGCAGGAGTTTTAGAACCACCAAGTAAGTCGCCTTGTGAAATTGGTGATAATGTGCTAATAGGTGCAAACTCTGTTATATTAGAAGGAGTTAAAATAGGCGATGGTGCTGTTATAGCTGCTGGATCTGTTGTTGTTAAAGATGTTCCTTCTGGAGTAGTTGTGGCTGGTAGCCCAGCTAAAATAATTAAAATCGTTGATGATCAGACAAAGGATAAAGTGAAAATTTTAGATGATTTAAGAAAATGATTAATACATAATAAAAGGTGAAAAGTTTAACTCTTCACCTTTATTTTATACTACATTACTTCTTGTTCAGTAACTTCATGCTCTGAATCTAAATTATCATTTTGAACCTTCTCCATCTTTGATACAGAAACTTCATATGCTATCTTTTTCATTACTTCTGTGTCATTAACCTTCTTTTGATATTCTCTACTTTGTAATCTTCCCCAAACTCTAATATTATCTCCAACCTCTAAAGTTTGGCAGAATCTTGAATTTCTTCCCCATGCTATTGTAGGAATATAATCTGATTTATTATATGCTCTATTTACTGCTAATAGTACATCAGCAATTTCTCTCCCAAAGGGAGTTGTCCTATAAACAGGTTCCTTACATATATATCCATCTAAGAATATTTCATTTGGATTTTTACTTCTTTCAATACAAGGTTCAATATTTCTTGCAAATACAGTTAATATGAGTTTATTAGCTCCATCAACAAACTTATTATATGATCTTAATTGACCATCTACTATTATTTCCTTATCAATAGATAAATCCATATTAGCAATTAGTCGTTCTGATACTGTTATGTTTAAAACATCAACTGAATCACTAAGCCTCATAACCTCCATTGAAAACGTATAAAACCCTTCCCCATACATTTCATGGCTAAATTCCAATTCTGATATTACTTTTCCCTCTAAATAAATCTTATTATTTAACATCAAGTTGTCCATCACTAACCCCTCTCTCCCTTAGTAATAAATTTAATCGATTGTAATTTTTGTAACCCCACTGGATATATTTCCATTATAATACATTATATCATCATTTTTCAATATTTTTTATTTTATTTTTTTATTTGCTCGCCTTTATCATCAACATAATAATTTTCATAATATATGATATCTCCTACTGTAGCAAAAGAATATCCACTATCTTCAAGACTTTTTATTATTCTATCTAAATTTCCCGGCGTATATTTTGCATTATTATGGAAAAGTAAAATTGATCCTGGGGCTACTTTTTTAATAACTCTATTATACTCTTCATCAGCACCCCTTTCTTTCCAATCAACAGAATCAACATCCCATTGAATGCATTTATAGCCTTTACTACTTACATAATCAAAAGCTTTTTTATTATAATCCCCACTAGGAAATCTAAATAATTTAGGCTTAATCCCAATTGTTTCTTCTATTATTTTATCTGTTTTTTCTAGTTCTTCTTTCATCCTATTTTCATCAATTTTAGTGAACATAGGATGTATATAGCTATGGTTTCCTATTTCGTGGCCTCCTTCCTTTATCTTAATAAGCTTTTCTCTATTTTCTTCACTATAATTTACCCAACCTCCCATAATAAAAAAGGTTGCCTTTACATTATATTTATCTAGTACCTCTAATATGTTATAAATTTCATCTTTTTCAGCCCAATTTATATCAAAACTTAATGATATCACTTTCTCATCTTTATTTACCCTATAGATAGGTCCTTCATTGAAAGTGCTTGAAAAAACATATTTTAGTTCACCCTCAAATAAAATAGAAACAACTATAGTAATTACTAATAGTGATACGCTAATTAAAACTCTATATCTTCTTTTCATAAGAAACTCCTTTAAATTGCTATCATTTATTTATATTCTTTATAAATAATATTAATTACTATAATATAAACTTAGTAAAATTTATGATATAATTAATTTATACTTTCTAAAAAGGAGGTTTAATATGTACGAAAATTCAGCTGAATTGGCAGAAAATAAATTGCTAGTTTTATATGTGATGGAATCTTTAAAATCCCCTATAACTAATACTCAGCTAACCGAAATTATACTAGAAAATAACTTTATAAACTATTTTACACTTCAACAATATATTAGCGAGCTTGTTTCATCAGACTTTTTGAAATATGAAGTAGTAAATGATAGAAATTTAATATGTATAACTGAAAAAGGAGCAAATGTATTATCCTTTTTTTCTGATAGAATTTCAACAATAAAAAAGAAGATAATCGATGATTATCTCCTTACAATGCTTGATTCTATAAAAAAGGAATTAACTATTCATAGCGATTATACTTTAGCTAAGGATAATGGATTTATAGTAGACTTACAAGCTTCTGAAAATAAAAACCTTTTAATTTCTCTTAAGGTATCGGTTCCTTCTAAGAAGCAAGCACTATCTTTATGCAATCGTTGGAAAAACAATCCTTCTGAAATTTATACTAAAATTATGAATTCATTATTTGATGATGAAAACTAATATAAAGTCATAGCATTAGGTTCTTTTCCTACTGTTATGACTTTTATTTCATTTTTATTTAAATCAATGCACATAATTCTTCCTCTTAAATAATCAGATACAAAGGCTATTTCTCTATATATGATTATTGATTTAGGCATACCTCCCAAAGTAACTTTTCTCTGTATTTTATAATTCTTTTTATCTATTATACTAATACTTCCATCAGCAAAATTACAAACATAAATATTTTTATTATCTTCTAAAATATCCATAGGAACTTTTCCAACTTTTATTTTATATACAGATTCTAAATTAGATAATTTGAATATCTCAATATACCCATCTTTATCATCTCCAATATAACTTTCGCAAACATACAATAAAGTTCTATCATTAGAAACTTTTACTTTGGTTGGATATTCTAATGTTTTTATATTTTTAATTACCTTATTAGTATTTACATCAATAACTGATACATTATTGCTTTGAAAATTAGATACGAATATCAATCCTTTCTCTCTACATTTTTCTATATTATTAGGCCAATTATTTACTCCTATATCTAGTACTACTTTTCTTTCTTTTAAATCATAAAGAACAATAGTATTAGATTCAGAACATGATATATATAGATAATTATCATAGTTAACTAAATCATTTGGATGTGCTCCTACATATATACTACTTTCTTCCTTTAATATATTAAGATTTATTATTGATATAGAATTACTATAACTATTAGTTGTATAAGCTATATCTTTTTCTAAACAGATGCTGCTAGGTCCTAAAGGTCTTTCTCCAAGTTCTAAAAACACTTCCTCATTTATCACTTTTTTCCCACTTAATAATTTTTCTAGTGATATCTTATTTATGGAATCACTACCTGTATTACAAACAATCAAAGAATTCATATAGCACCTCCCTCAAATAGAAAATAGTTACTAAGATAAAATTAGTCCATACTATATTCGATAACAATATGTACATTATAATATATGGGTTTCACTCAAAAATGGGACATTTTTTTATCTTTTATATCAAATTTCCACATTTTCTCTTCATTTCTATTTAATATGCATATATAATGAATACTGTATATAATTTAGGAGGTATTTATTATGTTTGTTTATAAAACTAAAGGGGTTTGTGCTACTGAAATACATATAGATGTAGAAAATAGCATTATTAAAAATGTGAATTTTGTTAGAGGTTGTGCTGGAAATCTTATTGCCTTGTCAACCCTAGTTAATGGAATGAATATTGATGAAGCAATAGATAAGTTAAAAGGAATCGAATGTGGAACTAAGGGTACATCTTGTCCTGACCAGCTTTCTAAAGCATTAGACGAATATAAGAAATTGGTATAAAAAAGATTTTATTTTAAAATATATAGTTTTGTATTTTTAAAATTTAAGGAGCTGCCTTACGGTAGCTCCTTAAATTTCTAATATTTTATAATATACGACTTATTAATAAAACTATAAATCCACCTATCATTAATGATAAATTGATTATATCTATATTTATAATTACTTTACATGAATCAACTATTCTTTTTCTATCAATTTCATTTGTTTCTAAACTAATATTTGCTAACCATTGTGGATTGATTTGTCCAAAATCTTGAAGAGACAAGCTCATAGGATTTCCTCCTATAGCCGAAAATATGCCTATCATTAATATAAGTATTCCTTCTACAAAAATTACATCTCTAAAATGATATCCATTAAAACTAGAAATAAGTTGACCTAAAATAATAGAAACTATAAAACTAGTAATACAAACAGTTATGAATCTTGATAAATTTTTTAGATTTTTTTTATACATAGGAATCACCATCCACCTCTCTTTGAAATCAATTACATTATAGCATTTTAGCTGCTTTAGTACAATATTACTTATTGCTTATAAGGTATAGACTAATTATCATTATTTTAAAATTTCATATTTATTTTTGATTAAAATACTAATTAATTTGTATATAATTTTTATTAATTTAAAAGATATTATTCTATGTTATCATATAAATATTTTTATCATATTATTATATTAGATAATATAAAAAGAAGTGGCAATTGCCACTTCTTTTTATATATAATATATTATTGTATCTTTTGATTTTTTATAGTCATTAACTAAATCTTCTAATGTTATAGCTGAAAAATAACCATTTATCTTATCATTAATTTCTCTCCATAAATTCTTGTTTATAAAATCTTCTATTTCATTTTCTTCATCATCATTTATATCTATAAAAATATTTTCACCTTCTAATACTTTTAATATCTCACTTATAGATAATTCACTTGCATTTTTACTTAAAGAATACCCTCCTTGAGCTCCTTTTCTTCCTACTATAATTCCACCTTTTCTTAGCAAAGAAAATATTTGCTCTAAATATCTTTCTGATATATTCTGTCTTTCTGATATTGTTTTTATACTTACATTTTCAGATTCCATATTTATAGCTAAGTCTACTAAGGCTCTTAAGCCATATCTTCCTTTAGTCGAAATTTTCACATAATCACCTTTTTTCCTTTTATTCTACTATCATTATAAAAATTAAATGTCTAATTAACCTTTATTATATATATATTTAAATTAATAATCTATATTTTTATAGCACTATAAGTTTAAAGTTGTTTATTTTAGTATGAACTATTTATTTTAACTTATATACCTTATACATTAATAATAAAAGTCATTACTACAAATAGCAATGACTTTATTTTAAATTATTTATATAAATCTGTTGAAAGATATCTTTCACCCGTATCTGGCATAGCCATCAAGCTAATA
>NZ_LBMX01000108.1:0-41909 GCF_001010885.1 Clostridium sp. C8
TACTTTGTCAGCAGTCTGAAATAAAAATACCGTTTATAAAATAAACGGTATTTTTATTTATATCTATTCTAACCTAATAATCTATTTACTATATCACTGGCATCTTGAGCTATTGGTATTATATTTTTCACAAAAGAAATAGTAGTATTAATGCTTGTAAGCAAGCTTAAAATTTTTTTTATATTTTCTTTAAAACTTTTATTTTTATACGCTTCTTCACAAATATTTTTATTAAGCATTATACTTCCTAAGCCTTGTTCTATAGATGATTTTAGGCCATCTATTCCATATATTTTGTATTCTTCTATCTTATAGTATAAATTACTAAGTACATCATTCAAAAATAACTTCAGTTCCTCATTTACCTCTAATTCTTCAAGTTCCTCTACTAAAGTTTGTATCTTTTCTTTAAACTTCATCAAATTTTCTTCTTCAACATTTCTATATTGATTACATACATCTAAAGCTAATGCTAAGCCATTTATAGATATCAATATTTCTTTTGTAATTATAATATCTAACTTGTGTGCATCATCATCTAATCCTATAGCCATAACTTTTTTTTCAAAATTAGTAAGAGATCTTACTAACTCATCTTTCGAATTGCTTTCAATCTTGTTAGTTAGTTTTTTTATATTTTCTATCATTTCAATAATTTGTATGATAGATCTAAATATTTTCTCGTCATCGTTAATATCTAAGTCAAAAACTTGAGCAAGAACTGATTCTACCGTCCTAAATCTGCTTTGTTTATTAGCATTATTACTGCAAAATTCTTTTGATTCACTTAAAATTTCGTATAGTCTAACTGCCGGATTAGTTGATAATACCATACTACCCCCTCCATAAAGTTTGATACAGTTACTAATTCTATACTCTACTAAAGTTATCCTCTTTTTATCATTAATATTAATAATTTTTTAAGTATTAAATATTATTAAATTTAAATTTATATTTAAATATCCCTTTATTATATATAATGCTTTAATTGTTCATTTTATGTATATTTTTAAATTATTTATATATTTTCTTTATTTCTTATTTTAAATTCATTAAAATTTATATTTTTTTATTCGTTATAATCATATTTTTTATATTTAATGCTAATATATAATTAAATGATAATTATATATTTTATGGAGGATTTTATATTGATAAAAAAATTTAATATTAAAGGAGTTGCTCATATGTGGGTTGTTTATGCATTACTCTCAGCTTTCTTTGCCGCCCTTACATCTATTTTAGCTAAAATAGGAATAGCAAACATAAATTCAAATTTAGCTACTGCAATTCGTACCGTTGTAGTCTTACTAATGGCTTGGGGAATAGTTTTTATAAATGGTAGCTTAAACCAAATTAGTAATATAAGTCAAAAAAGCTGGATTTTCTTAATTTTATCTGGTATAGCTACTGGATTATCCTGGTTATTTTATTATAAGGCATTACAAATAGGAGAAGCCTCAAAGGTTGTTCCCATAGATAAGTTTAGTGTTGTAATAACTATGATATTAGCTTTTGTAATATTAAAAGAAGCTATTACTACTAAAACTATAATAGGTGGAATTTTTATTACTATTGGAACTTTTGTTTTAATTTTGTAAATTGCAAAATTTTGCGAAGCAAAATGTTATAAGTGAAAAATGAAAGAGTGAAAGAGTTGAATAAAAAAATTCTTACAGGATTTTTGAATAAAAGGTGATTTGCACCAATTGGAATTTAAGTTTTGCGTAGCAAAACACCCTCAACTTTTCACTTTTTCACTCTTAACTTTTCACTAATAAATTGCTTCGCAATTTAAATCTATCACAAATGTAGTATCTTTCCCTAATTCGCTTTCTGCATAAATTCTTCCATTATGACTTTCTATTATAGATTTCGCTATTGAAAGACCTAATCCATATCCACCTGTTTCTCTAGCTCTTGAGCTATCTATTCTATAGAATCTTTCAAAGATTTTATCTAACTCCTCATTCTTTATACCATCTCCAGTATTTTTAACTATTAACTTTATTCTACTTTTGTCTAAATTAAGAAATACAGATATTTTCCCATTAGGATTTGTGTATTTAATTGCATTATCTAATAGTATTATACATACTTTTTTTATACTTTCCTTATCTCCCCTTACAAATATATCATCTGAAATATTTGTCTCTAATTCAATTTTGCTCTCAAATATAACTGCTTCAAATGTTAATAAAATATTGTTTAATAATTTACTTAAATCAAATATCGAAAACTCTATAATTTCTCTACCAGTATCGAGCTTAGCTAATGATAACATTTCATCTATTAATTTCGCCATTCTTTCAGTTTGATTATTTATATAATTTATCCATTTAATTTGGCTATTTACAGTTCCATCTTTATTAGATAAAACTAAAGATGTATTAGTTCTTATAATAGCAAGAGGAGTTTTTAATTCATGTGACGCATCTGCAATAAATTGCTTTTGTTTTTCAAAGCTTTCTTTTATAGGCTCTATAGTTTTATTAGTTAAATAGATACTTATTAATAATAAAATCACTAAACTTATACCAACAATAGCTATAAATACTTTTAAGAGACTTGAAAGAGTATTTATTTGTGGTTCTCTATCCATTAATATAATCTTAGTTCCCTTAAGAGTAGTTTCCTTCAGATACCCATAGCTATTATCCGCTAATTTTATCCTGTCAAACTTTTTATCTCCTTTAATAATTTTATCTATTGTATTATTTAAATCTTCGCTATCAATTTCTATGTATTTTATTACTGTTGATATTGTATTGTCAGAATTCAATTCTATGATTATGCTTCCTGCCATCATTGGAGAATCGGGTGCCGGTTTACGTGGATTAAACATTGTACTCCTTAATTCTCTTTCTAAATCTTTATCCATGCTTATTGCTGTAAAAATATATATTGTTCCAAAAATTGCTATAAACACTAATGTTAACAAAGACATATTTATAAATATAAATTTTTTCTTTAACTTATCAAACAAAATTACTCCTCCATTCTGTAGCCTACACCTCTTATTGTGATAATGCTTACTTTAGAGTTTAAATATGCTAGTTTTTTCCTTATAAATGAAATATATACTTCTATATTGTTATACTCAACCTCTGAATCAAATCCCCATAGTTTAGTTATTAAATCGTCTTTACTAACTACACATTTAGGTCTTTCCATAAAATACTTAATTATCTCAAATTCCTTTAAAGTTAACCTTATACTTTCAGAGTTAACATCTAAATCATAAGTTTCTATATTTAATCTTATGTCACCATAAGTTAATACATTGTCATTTACTACATTTCCTTTTCTTCTAGTTATAGACCTTAACCTTGCAAGTAACTCCTCTGTTGCAAAAGGCTTTGTTAAATAATCATCTGCTCCACAATCAAGCCCCAGTACCCTATCTTCAATTTGGCTTTTAGCTGTAAGCATAATTACTGGAGTAGATATCCCTGCTTTTCTTAATTGTTTCAATAAACTTATTCCATTCAACTTTGGTAACATAATATCTAAAATTATAACATCATATATTCCTGTTAAAGCATAATCCAAGCCTTCTTCACCATCATAAACTGAGTCAACTGAATATTTATTATTCATTAATATTTGAAATAATGCTTCTGATAATTCTTTTTCATCTTCTACTAATAATAATCTCATACTTATCCTCCTGTATGTTATAAGTAAGGAAATTAGCTCCTAAATTCTATTTGTTTTTATTTATATAATACGATTTTATCATAGAAACCTTAAAATAAAATTAAATATAATTATCTATAAAATAAAAAATAGCTATATCAAAATCGATATAGCTATTTTTTATACCCATGGACATATTTTCTTTTCTAATAAATCTATAATTTTAAAGATAATAAGAGACATAATGCTAAGAGCTAATACTCCTGCAAACATTCCTTTGTAATCAACCATTGACCATGCATTCATTATATAATACCCTATACCATATTTAGTTGCATAATTTTCACTAAAAAACAAAGCTGAAATTGCGATTCCTATACTTACTCTCAAAGCTGAAAATACTTTTGGAGCTATTGATGGAATTATCACTTTTATTATTGTATCAATTTTAGTAAATTTCATAACTCTAGCTGATATTAGTACATCCTTATCTGTTTCTTTCACTGCATCTCTTGTTACTATTAAAATTTGAAAAACAATTATAGTAACCATTAATATTATCTTAGATTTATCATCGATTCCAAACATTACCATAAATATAGGTAAGAATGCTATCTTTGGTATTGGATATAATAAATATACTACTGGTGATATTATTTTATCTATTAAATCACTCATTCCAATAGCTATACCAACAGGAATTCCTATAATTAATGATATCAATATTGCTCCTAATATTCTATACATACTATATAAAATATGATATATAAAATCATTTTTTAATAATCTTAATAATTCATATATAGTAGTTTTAGGAGATGGAACCATGTTACTTCCTATTAATATACTTAATAAATGCCATAATACTACTATAATTACTACTCCATAAAACCCCTTTATTATTTTTAATAATATATCCTTAATCATAAAGCTTCCCTCTTACTTCATTACATATCTCCATATATTCTTGTTTTTTTCTTATATCCTTGTCACCAAAATATTTATTATTAATTAGACTATGAATTCTTCCATCTTTCATGACTATTATATACTCACCTAAAAAAACAGCTTCTTCAATACTATGTGTAACTAAAATCATTGTATTTTTTCTTTTATTTCTTATTTCTAAAAGTAGCTCCTGAATTTTCTCTTTATTTATAGAATCTAAAGCTGATGTTGCTTCGTCTAATAATAATATCTCCGGATTTCTTATTATTGTTCTTGCAATTGCAACTCTTTGCTTTTGCCCTCCGCTTAGTTCCTTGGGATATTTATCTTTTAAACTTATTAAATCTAACTCTTTTAATACATCATTAACTAATTTCTCTTTTTCCTTTTTGGTACAATTATATTTATTTAGTCCAAGTTCTACATTCTTATATACTGTAAACCAATTAAATAACCCTAAGTTTTGTAATATTAAAGAAGTCTCCCCTTCTATTTCTAATTTCCCTTCATAATTAGAAATAAGCCCTGCTATAGTGTATAGCAGGGTTGTCTTTCCACATCCTGATTTCCCTATAATTGCATAAGTTTTCTCTTTTTCAATAGATAAGCTCATTTTATCTATTGCTATTTCATTCTTATACTTAACGGTTAAATCACTTATCCTTATCATATTACTTTACAAATTTTCCTTCTAATAAAGCATCTGGCTTTACTGATAAATCCTTATTTAAAGTTTTTTCAGTCCAGTCTATTATACTTTGTAAATATTCGTCACTTGGAAGGGCTGCTTTTTTATATGTTGGTAATACCATAATATCTTTTACAGCAGGATTTGTATTTGGTATTTTTTCAATTAATATCTCTTTTGCTATTTCAGGGTTTTTATTAATTTCATCTACAGCTTTATTATAAGCTTCATGGAAAGCTGTTATAGTTTTTGGTTTTTCTTTTATAGATTTCCCAGTAAATACTAAGCAATCAGGTGAAAATTCATCATCCATTCCATATATATTCTTTTTTAAACCTTGTAACTCTCCATTTGAAGCTACTGGCTCTGGGAATAAACTCATATCAACTTCACCACTTTTTAAAGCCGCAAGTCTAGCTGGTATCTCATTTATAAATACCTTTTCCACATTATATTTATCTCCAAGCCACTTATCTATTAAATAATTGGAAACACTTACTTCCATCATACCTACTTTTATCTCTTTTTTATCAGTTGCTCCTTCATTTGCTAGTACAGGAAACATTCCGTCTGTCATTGTTGTTGCCTTTATGTCAAACCCACCATCAACATTAGTTGCAACTGCTATAAAATCTGTCATTGCTCCATCTATAGCATTACTTTGAAGAGCACTTTGTCTATTTTGAGCATTAGTATATATTTCTATTTCTACATTTATTCCTGCTTCTTCAAAATATCCATTTTTTTCTGCAATAAGTATTGGGGCTGTGTCCACAGCTGGCATTAGACCTATTTTTAATGTTGTATCTTCTACTAAAACTTCTTCATTCTGTTCATTACCTTTACATCCAATTAAAATAATTGAGAACATTGATATTAAAATTATTGATAATAATTTCTTAAAATTTCTCATTTGTTAATCCTCCTACAAACTTTTAATCATACTTATTATAGTTAATCAGACAAACTATTTCAATATTTTAAAAAATATTATTCCCTAAACTATCAATTCCTTCATTTTTACTTCTTATTAAAATAATTAATACCTATTACATCTCTTACTTCATTAAGAAAAATCACTAATATCCCATAGATATTAGTGATTCTTTTATTACTTCTTAAATTTCAATGTTACTTTAAATAAATCGCCATCTATTTCTACATTTAAATTTCCACCTTGAAGCTCAACAAAACTCTTTGCTATTGCTAATCCAAGCCCTGACCCTTCTGTATTTCTTGATTTATCTCCTCTAGCAAATCTTTCTACTATTTCTTCTGATGTGAAGTCTATTTCATTTGCTGACATATTTTTCAATGTTACATAAACCTCTTCATTGCCATCTACTATATCTATAAAAACTCTTGAATTTGGCATTGAATATTTGACTATATTTATTAATAAATTTTCAAATACTCTAAAGGTTTTTTGACTATCTAAAGGTACTATTACTTTATTTTCTGGGAAATTCCATTTAAACTTTAATGATGATTCTTCAATTTTATCACTTAATTCAAATTGTGTTTGCTTCATAAGCGAAACTATATCCACATTCAATATATTTAATTGCACATTTTTACTTGTTGCCTTACTTACTTCGAATAAGTCTTCTATCAAATTTTTAAGCCTTTGAGATTTCCTATCTAATGTATCTAAATAAAGTTTTCTATTTTCTTCACTTATATTTTCATCCTTTAGTAAATCTATATAAGTAATTATTGATGTTAATGGTGTTTTTAAATCATGAGAAACATTAGATATAAGATCTGTTTTCATTCTTTGACTTTTCACCTCCTCATCAACTGCATTTTTAAATCCTTTTTGTATTTTTTGAAGTTCATCTTTTAATGGTTCAAAAACCTTTAAGTCTTCTTTTATCTCTACATCTAAATTTCCTCCGGCAATTTTATTTGTAGCTTCTAATAAAATATTATATTTTTCTTTTATTTCACTCATATACTTTCTTAATATGAAGAACAGTACTATTGAATATACTATAGCTCCAAATATTCCTCCAAACCATAGAAGACTACAAAACATTACTATTACAAAATTAATTGCTACTAATTTTAAAAGATATTTATTGCTATTTTCATTAAAATCAATTTTGGATAAATTATTCATAACACTTCTTGATTTTCTAATTATAAATAATGTAAATCTACCAACTAAAGTATTTTCTTTTATATACTTTATAATTCCTTTCTTAAATATATGCTTTAATAAAGAAATTGCTATGAAAGCTGAAAATAATAAAGCTATCCAATATATTACATTAATGATATACAAACCATATCTAGAAACTGATTCGCTTAATCCATATATCTTAAGTCCATTAATAACTTCTGTATTATATAATGTTCCATATATAATTTCTGGTGATAAACTGACACATGCTGTTATTGATATTATTAAAGTTGCCAGTATTTCTAAAGGGATGTTTAACAACTTTGATATTATCTTATCTTCCTTAGATTTCTTATAAGAAATTATTAAGGACATTAATATTACTACTGCATAAATAATAATTGCATAAGGAGCTAGCGCATCTCCATAAACCCAATTTCCTATATTTAATGAATTATAGTAAATATCGTCATCGGAATATGATAAGTTTTTAGGTATTCCATAAACTATAGTCACATTTTTAGGATTTATTATTTCTTCTTCATAATCTAATCCCAAGTAACCTTTTAAGTTTCCATTTTTATTACTGTAATAGTTATATCCATATTGATTAGTATTTTTAATATTTACATTTCCTTCACTATCAAATTCAATTACTATATAATAATTGTAATAATTTAATATGTCTTGATTTTTTATGTTACTATTTATGAGTAATGATAAGTCTTGTTTGGTATTTGTTAATTTTTCATTATTTAGATTATCTATTATTAGATAATCTAAATTTTTCAAATCATTAGTTAACCTTGTTTTCAAATTTTTAAATTGTTCTTCATATACTAATAATGTATCTGTATTTTTTTTGACTTTTTCACTTAAATACAAATCACTGTAATTTACTGATTTTCCTGTTTCTTTTTCAATAAGAAGTTTATTCAATACAAAATTACTTTTATATAAATCATGTTGTATATATTCATATCTTGTTCCTTGATTGCTATCTTTAGCTATACTATCTATTCTTTCATATAAAGAAACCATTATTATCGAAAGCATCATAATGATTAAAATAACTATTCCACTTATATAATATTTTTCTTTAGAGTTTTTCAATTTTGTATCCAACTCCCCACACCACCTTTAAATATTTCGGATTTTTTGGATCGAATTCTATTTTTTCTCTTATGTTTCTTATGTGTACCATTATTGTATCTGTATTTATTGCTTTTTCATTCCATACTCTTTCATATATTTCTTCGGAAGAAAATACTCTTCCAGGGCTTTTCATAAGCAATTGAAGAATTTTAAATTCTATAGGGGTAATTTTAACTAAACTGCCATCAACAGTAAGCTCAACTTTGTTAACATTAAGTTCAAGTCCTCCTATACTATAGATATCCTCTTTATTAACTTCTTCTTTTTCTGTGCCAACTAAGTTTAAGTATCTGGAATATCTTCTAATTTGTGAGTTCACTCTAGCGATTAATTCTAGAGGCGCAAAAGGCTTGGAAACATAATCATCTGCTCCTATATTTAGTCCCATTATCTTATCAATTTCTTCTGATTTTGCAGATAACATTATAATTGGAAAATCATACTTTTCTCTTAGTTTAATTGTCATCTGTATTCCATCCATTAATGGCATCATTATATCAACAATAGCTAAGTGTATTATTTGTTTTTCTATTATTTCTAGCCCATCTATACCATTATGTCCTACAAAAACCTTATATCCTTGATTTTTCAAATATATTTCTACTGCTCTAGCAATCTCCTTATCATCCTCAACAACCAAAATATTATATGAATTCATAATTTTTCTCCTTCATTTCTTAATATATAACTATTATATCCTATAAGAACTTTTAATAAAGTTACATCTTAACTTAATAGTATTTCTAAATAATTAAGAAAAACTCTTTATATTTCTAAAGAATTTCTAAAGACCTTTTCCCTTAGTATTCTTCTTTTAAGCTTATTTTTTTGATTTTTAGTTGATAAATGCTTTATATTGCTTTAATTATCTTAGTTAATTTATCTTCTATTTTGTTGCTATTAATAATTAAAACTATAGATACGGCTATTATTATTCCCCATATCCATAATGGTACTGTTATACTTGCTGACCCCATTGCTGATGCTATTAAGATTTCCCATGGCCTTGTAAGTATTAATATAATGAAATATTTTTTAAAGCTCATTCCACTAAGCCCTACTAAAAAATTAATTATATCATCAGGAAAAAATGGAAATAATAACATTAAAGCTATAGTAATTTCTCCCTTTGAAGAATTTATTAAGTTTTCATACTTTTTCAAAGACTTCTGGCTCACAAACTTTTCTGTAAATGCTTTTCCATATATTCTTGATAATGAAAACACGATAGCTGAACCACAAATTATAGCTAAAGTAGTTATAATAAACGAACCCCACATTCCAAATATCATAGCACCTGCTACTGCAGTTACATTACTTGGTATTGGAGCTATAATAATAGATATTAATTGTAATATAAAAAATACTATATAAGCCTTACTACCAAACCCTTCTATATAGGCTTTTAATTGTTCTAATGAAGTCATATATCCTAAAATACCACTATATTTTAAGTATACTACTATTGTTATAACTAAGAGTATTATTAAACTTAAACCTATCTTTTGCTTTGTTTTACTTTTATTCATTAACTCATTCCTTCTTAAAATGATTTTTCTTATTTAAAGATAAATAAGAATTTATTAATTTTAGTATAAGATGAACTTCTTAAAATATTTTTCATATAAAAATAAAGATTTCCTAAATTTAAGCTTAAAAAATCCTTATAAATGAATAATTCATGCAAACTTTTACTTAACCGTAAAATTATTCTTCCAAATCCTTTTTTAATTTCTAATATTTAAAAATTTTTGTTGCTTATTTATCTATTTAATGTTATTCTTATTAGGCAGTTGGTACGTAAAGTGCTAATTACCGTGGAGCTTGGTTTGTCTTTCGCCGGATTACCAAGCTCCACTTTATTTTTATAATTTTATACAAAAGTGGACACATGTAAACTTACTTATTCTGCCGCTTTACTCTAAGAAAATTTAATCTTACATATTTCTACTTAAAAACTGAATGTAGGAAAGGATATAAATATGGATTTTAAAGATTTAAAAATAAATAGTAAACTAATTGATTCATTAAAAAATAATGGTATTATAACACCTACTAAAGTTCAAATGGATGTTATTCCTGAAATAATTAGCAAAAAAGATGTTATAGGAAAATCAAAAACTGGAACTGGAAAAACCCTAGCATTTTTATTACCTATACTTCAAAGAATAGATAATACTTCTAAAAACACTGAGGTTCTAATTTTATCTCCAACTAGAGAATTAGCAATCCAAATAACTGAAGAAGCTAATAAATTTAATATAAATGATATAGGAATTTTAGCTGCTTACGGTGGAAAAGATGTTGGTTCTCAATTAAAAAAACTTAATAAAGGCATTAATTTAATTATTGCAACTCCAGGAAGATTACTTGATCATTTAGAAAGAAAAAGTATAAGTTTAAGTAAGCTAAATACAGTTGTTATTGATGAAGTTGATCAAATGCTTTTAATGGGATTTAAAAATGAAATTGAAAAAATAATGTTTTACGCTCCTAAAAAGCTTCAAACTCTTTGCTTTTCTGCAACTATAGACTCTAAAGTAAAAAAACTAGCTTATAGATATATGAATAATCCAGCTATCATAGATATTACAGAAAATGAAGAATCTGAAATTCCCAATATTAAACAAGAAGTAGTTAAAACTACGGATAGATGGAAGGTAGATGCTTTAGTTAAGATTCTAGAAGAAGATAATCCTTTTATGTCTATTATCTTTTGTAGAACTAAAAGAAGGGCTGATGAACTAGAAGTAAAACTTGCTGCCAAAGGTATAAAAGCTGCTAAAATACATAGTGATGTTCCTCAAAATAAAAGAGAAAAGATAATGAAATCTTTTAGAGATTGTGAGATTCAATATTTAATTGCAACTGATGTTGCCTCAAGAGGAATAGACGTTACTGGAGTTACTCACATATATAATTATGATGCACCAGAAAGCGTTGAAAGCTATATTCATAGAATAGGAAGAACAGCTCGTGCTGGAGATAGTGGTTATACTTGTCTTATTACGGATCCTAAAAATTATAATATTTTAGAAGAAATAGAAAACTATTTAAAATATACAATTCCTGAACGTGAAGTTAATTTTAAATAAAAAAAGCTGCAATTGCAGCTTTTTTTACTTGTAGTTGTAATTTATAATGATCTTCTACTTTAATTTCCAGATTTCATTATTGTATTGTTCAATAGTTCTATCTGAAGAGAAGAATCCGGCTTTACTAATATTAACTAAAACTTTTTTATTCCAAGTTTCTCTATCTTCATAAGCTTTAAATACTATTTCTTTAGTTTTGATGTAATCTTCAAGATCTAGTAATGTCATGAACCAATCCTTATTGATTAATTCTTTATGAAGTCTTGTTAAGTTTTCTTCATCTCCAACTGCTATCATTTCATCGCTTACTATAAAGTCAACTAATTCCTTTATTGCAGGCTTTTCATAATATTTCTTAGAAACGTAATCTGCTTTTTTATAATGCTCTATAACAGTCTCACTACTTTCTCCAAAGATATAAATATTCTCATCACCAACTAATTCATGTATTTCAACATTAGCTCCATCTTCTGTACCTAAAGTTAATGCTCCATTTAGCATAAACTTCATATTACCTGTTCCAGAAGCTTCTTTAGATGCTAGTGAAATTTGCTCTGAAACATCGCAAGCTGGAATTAGTTTAGATGCCTTTGTTACATTATAGTTTTCTATCATAACAACCTTTAAGTATTTATTAACTTCAGGATCATTATTTATAATTTCTTGTAAGCATAAGATAGTATGAATTATATCTTGAGCTATTATATAAGCTGGTGCAGCCTTTGCTCCAAATATCATTGTTATTGGAGTCGTTGGAATATTTCCCTTTTTAATATCTAAATACTTATGAATAATATAAAGTACATTCATTTGTTGTCTCTTATATTCATGAAGTCTCTTAATTTGAATATCAAATATTGAGTTTTCATCTATTTCAACACCTTGAGTTTCTTTTAGATAATTCTTAAGAGCAATTTTATTATTCTTCTTAATTTCTCCTAATTTTTTTAAAACCTCTTTATTATCTATATATTTTAATAAGTTTTCTAATTTAGTAGCATCTTTTTTAAAGTTTTCTCCAATTAATTCACTTATAAACTTAGTAAGTTCATTATTGCAGTGGATTAACCATCTTCTAAATGTTATTCCATTTGTCTTATTATTAAACTTTTCTGGATAAATATCATAAAATGGCTTTAATTCTTCTTCTTTTAATATATCAGTATGAAGAGCAGCAACTCCATTTACGCTAAATCCATAGTGAATATCCATATGTGCCATATGAACTCTGTTATCTTTATCTATTATAGCTACTTTTTCATCATCATATTTAACTTTTACTTTATTATCTAATTCTCTTATAATAGGCATTAATTGTGGTACAACTTTATCTAAATATTCTATTGGCCACTTTTCTAATGCTTCTGCTAATATTGTATGATTTGTATATGCACAAGTCTTTGTAACTATTTCAATAGCCTCTTCCATTCCTATTCCTCTTTCTCCTAAAAGACGAATTAATTCAGGAATAACCATTGATGGATGTGTATCATTTATTTGAATAACTACATGATCATATAATTTATGCAAATCATATCCATTTTCTTCAGCTTCTAATAAAATTAATTGAGCTGCATTACTTACCATAAAGTATTGTTGATATATTCTTAATAAATGTCCTGCTTTGTCGCTATCATCTGGATATAAGAATAAAGTTAAGTTTTTCTTTATTTCTTCCTTATTAAAATTTATACCATCCTTTACTAATGTTTCATCTATTGTGTCTATGTCAAATAAACGAAGCTTATTGCAAGCCTTATCATAACCTGTAACATCTATATCATAAAGGCTTGATATAACCTTAAATCCTCCAAATAAAACTTCAAATTTTATATCTGATTTATTTAACCAACTTTCACTAGTTATCCATGGATTTTTTACTGCCTTTTGTTTATTATTTTCAAATACTTGCTGGAATAATCCAAAATGATAGTTTAAACCTACTCCGTCCCCATTTAATCCTAAAGTTGCAATTGAATCTAAGAAACATGCAGCTAATCTTCCAAGTCCACCATTACCTAATGATGGTTCTAACTCTATTTCTTCTATTTCAGTTAATTCTTTGCCATTAGCAGATAATACTTCTTTAACTTCTTCATAAAGTCCCAAATTAATTAGATTATTTGATAATAACTTTCCAATTAAAAATTCAGCTGAAATATAATAAAGCTTTTTATTTCCCTTATTAGTTCCCTTTTTATTAATAGTTCCTTTTGTTAATTCTAATAAAGCTAAATAGATTTCTTCGTTGCTTGCTTCTTTTATTGTCTTGTTAAATCTCTTTTCTAGAATTTTTGTTAAGTTTTCTTGCACCATTGTTCTATCCCACCCTTAAATAATTAATTTGATTTTTAATAATATTATTTATATTCTTTTAGATTTAATAGGTTCTTTAAACCCTTTACACTTACTATAATATCAATTTTAGATATATTAATTTGTAAATTAATTCTTTTATTTGTATATTGTTTATTCAACTTTATAATAATTTATATTTTTATAAAAAAAGAAAGTCACTAAGACTTCCTTTTTACTTATTTCTAATCCAAGATATAACATACTTATACTTACTTTCTATATTAGGATTTGTAACTTTAAACTCTCCTGAAATTCCTTTTTCATTCATATATAAATTAAGATGACAAAGTGCTATTCCTATATCTATTTTATTCATATCTATTTTTCCGCTATTATATATATGAAGATCATCCTTTACCTTAACGATTCTCCAAGGTTGCTTATTCATTGCTGATGGTGCCAACCTCACCATTTCTAATGCTTCCGAATATTCCTCTGCCACTTCACTTGAAAGTGGGGTATTAAAATCTTCATAAAAAAATATTTCAGAATAACTTTTTCTTTTATTCTTATGATCAGCCATAAGTGATGCTAATAATGATTTCTTTCCTCCTTCATATCCAACCGGAGATACTATTGGTAGTATTTCATTTTCTTTAAGATTAATAGCTTTTGCATACTCACCTTTACTAAAAGTTCCTCCAAGCCATACTGTACCAAGACCTAAAGAAGTACAATATAGTATTACCTTTTCCAAAGTATATCCTAAGGCCTCTAATGCAAATTCTTCTTTTTCACAAGCTGATACTAAATAGTAATTGGCTCCTTTTATAACTCCATAAGTTCCAAGCTTAATTACATCTTTATACGTATCTTTCTTAATTAAATGTATTCTTACCTTTACTTTAAAAGGATTATCTACTTTGCTTATATAATTTTCTATTTCTTCTGTTAGATTTTTAGGTAAAGCTTTATCTTCATAATTTCTAACTGAATATCTATCTTTTATTATTTCTGTTAATGGCTTATTAAATATTAAACTCATACTAACATTACTCCTAAACTTTAATTAATATTTTATACTTTTTAATTGTTTAAAATAATATTATAGCATTTTTCCTCTAATTCTTCTATATATAGTAACATTAGAAATCATTTTACATAAATTATAGTAAGTAATATAAATAATTATTTTGAAGGTGGTTTAATTGAGTAAAATAATTACTCCAGATAATCCTTTATATAATGAGGCCAGGCAAATATGGAATCGCTCAATTCAAAAATATCCTGATTCAATCTTTTATTGTAATAATTTTGATGATGTAAGCAAAGCTGTTTGTTTAGCTAGAAATGGTAAAAACTCATCTTATCTTAAAGTTGTAAAAGAATTATATGATCCTTTGAATATATTTAACTTTCAACAAAGTATAAAATAGAAAAAGACTATATCATAATTAATCCTAATCTTTAATATGATATAGTCATGCTTATTTTTATATTATTTTTTAAATAATGGCTTCCTCTAGGAGACTCAAATTATTTATTATTATTTTTTTATTTCCAACTATACTTATACATCCTTCATTCTCTAATAAAGTAAGTTTTCTGCTTAATGTTTCTCTAGCGATTCCACAATAGTTTGCCATTTCTTCTCTATTTAATGGCAAAGTTATTTCCACCTTCTCATTCACTTCTTGTCCATACTTTTCCGCAAATTCTAATAACATACAGCTTATTCTTAATTCAGGATTATTATTAGATAAATTACTAGTTAAATTTTCTACTTCAATTAACCTCTTATTTAATTCTGAAAGAAATTTTAAAGCTATTGAGGGGCTTTTAAATAATATTTCTTTTAAATCTTCTCTTGAAATTGTGCATAAGCTTGTATTTTTAACTGCTGTTGCAGATACATTACTTGGATGTGGATCTCCTAATATATTATTTTCTCCAAGAAAATCTCCAACAGTTAATATATTTATAATTTGTTCTTTACCAGTAGCTGTATTTTTAGTTATCTTTATCATCCCATCACTTATAATAAAAAGTTTTGAAACCTCATCTCCTTCCAAAAATAAAGTTTCTCCTTTTTTTAGATCCATATGCTTTCTAGTATTTATTATTCTCTCTAATTCCTCTGCTGATAAGGATTCAAATATTGGAACTTCATGTGCATATAATCTACTTGCACATTTTTCACAACAGAAATCACATTTCAAAGTAAAACCTCCTTAGTAAATAGTAACTTATACTTATTATACTACAAATTTGTATAATGAATAGTTTATATCTTTGCTAAGGAGGTAAATATTATTTTGAATTCTCTGGAGTAAATGTACAATATCCTACCATATCACACTTTTCTTTCATTTCTTGCCACTTTCCTTCATCTGTGATAGTTTCTAAAGATGTTGGATATAATATATAATTTTCCTTAAATATATGATCTCTTAACTCATAGCAAATAGCATTTGAAATATCTTTTAATTGCTTTTTATATTCTTCAAATTCCATATTTCCTACAGACCTTCCTAAATCTCTTAATGCTCTTTTCTTCTTTCTTAATTCTTCGTGCTCCATTCTCATTATTCTAGTTGGACCTGTAACACCTAATTCTTCTACTTCTTTAAATAATACTTCTTCTTCTCTTTTATGATGTGGTTCTGCATTTAATAAATTTAAAGCTAATTCTGGAATTTTATTAAATTCTGCTCTTTCTACATCATATTTATCCATAGCTAAAATTACTTTTGTAGTTTCTTCTATTTCATCTAAGAATTTTAATAAGCATTCATGTTCTTCAACCATTGTGTATAAAACATGGCCTGTTGATATATTGCCCTTTAATTTTTCAAGTTCATCTTTTAAAACCAACATATGAATTTCACATAAATGCCTTAATTCACTTGCATTCATTCCATCATCTATTAAACTTTGTTCTGCCATAGATAATTCTAAAGGACTTATTGACTTAACAAGCTTTAACCCTTTTTCCTTTAATTCTTCTGTTAAACCTTGTTCATTTAATTTTGATAAAAATACAGTTAATTCTTTTATTCTATCTTCATTAACAGCTCTATTTACACCATTATCTAAAATAAATCTTTTCTTTTCCATATTATTCACCTCTATACTTTTCTCAAACTTTCTATTAATATCTTTTAAATAAAATATTATTTTCTTTATGAATATGAACAAATAAATCTTTTTCAAGGTCATGCATTTTCATATATAATAATTTAAAACTTGTACATGCCCATTCTGGGGAATTATAGTCATCTGTAATTTCTGCTAATTCCTTTAGTATGTCCCCTGCAGCTTCATGTTCTGATATAAAGCTTTCTATTTCCTTCTTTAACTTTTCTTTTTCTTCTTTATCTTCAATATTTTCAAATTTAATCATTTTTGGAAATAGTATTTTTTCCTCTTTTATTAAATGTTCTTCTAATTCACTCTTTAATGAACCAAAAAGCTTATGAACTTTAGTTAAAACCTCTGGTAAATGATCATAATGTACTTTAAAAACTTTTAATAATAATGGATCTATATCTCTTAATAATTCAAATGTCTTTGCATGATGAGTATTAACTATGTGATTAATTAATTCCTCTGAAGATTTTTCATTCCAATTTACATATGAAGAATTCTCAAATATAAATTCTTCAAGCTCTTTATTTATATCTTTAATAAATGTATCTACATCAATGTTTTTTTCTTTCAATGCTAGTTCTAAATTTTGATTTCCTCCACAACAGTAATCTAATTGCATATCATTAAATCTTTCTACTATTGCTGGATAAATAATAACACATTCTCCTAAAGTTAATTTATTATTTATTTCATTTTTCATATTAATTCCTCCAAACATTTCATATCTTATCTATGAATAGATTATATAAAAAATATAAAAATAAAAATGTGATTTAAATCAAATTTAAAATTTTTAGATATTTATTAAGGAGCTGTAAAAAACAGCTCCTTTCATTTGAAAAGTTATATTTTTATACTATTTGTTGAAGGCATGTTTTTAAATCCTCTTCTGGAGTACTTATTGGTTTAAGTCCAAAGGTATCTACTAAGTATTGTAAAACATTTGGAGATATAAATGCAGGAAGTGAAGGTCCTAAGTACATATCCTTTACTCCAAGAGACAATAATGCTAGTAAATCTGCTACTGCCTTTTGTTCATACCATGATAGAACTATTGATAATGGTAAGGAATTTACATCTGTATCAAAAGCATCCGCTAATGATGTAGCTATCTTTACTGCAGAATAAACATCATTACATTGACCTACATCTAGAAGTCTAGGTAATCCACATACTTCTCCAAATTCTAATTTATTAAACCTATATTTTCCACAAGCAAGGGTTAATATTATGCAATCTTCTGGGACTTGCCTAGCAAAATCTGTATAATAGTTCCTTCCCGGTCTTGCTCCATCACAACCTCCAATTACAAAGAAATGTCTTATATCTCCATTCTTTACTGCTGATACTATTTCTTCCGCATGACTTAATGTTGCTTTATGTGCAAAACCTACTAATATTTCATGTTCCTCTTCATCTTCCTCAAAGCCACCTAATTCAAGTGCTTTATTTATTATTTCTGAGAAATCCTTATATCCATTTTTATCTCTACCTATATGTACTATTCCATCCCATCCAACAACTCCAGTACTATAAATTCTATCTTTATAGCTTTCTCTAGGTCTCATTAAGCAGTTTGTGGTCATAAGTATGCAACCCGGTATATTATCAAATTCTTTTTGTTGATTTTGCCATGCTGAACCAAAGTTACCTACTAAATGTTTATATTTTCTTAGCTCTTCATATCCATGTGATGGCAGCATTTCTCCGTGTGTATATATATTAATTCCCTTTCCCTCAGTTTGTTCAAGTAACATTTCTAAATCTCTTAAATCATGTCCTGAAACTATTATAAATGGACCTTTTTTAATATTTACATTTACTTTATGTGGAGTAGGATGACTATATCTTGTTGTATTAGCATCATCAAGAACTCTCATAACTTCTACAGCAATTTCTCCTGTTCTCATTGTCCAGCGTATTAATTCTTCTACTCCAATATTATCATTAGTTGTTGCTTCTAAAGCTCGAAAATAAAATTGGTCTACTTGATCACTATAAAATCCTATAAATCTTGCTTGATGTCCATAAGCTGATATCCCTTTTAATCCATATAAAATCGTGTACCTTAAAGATCTTACATCCGCATCCATATCTTGATCATACATTATTCCAGCTTTAACTGCATCTTCTAACATTTGTTCTTTAGTTGCACTTAAATTATAAGTAGCTTGCTCTGAGTAGTTACCCTTAGGAGCCTTACTTCTTAGTGATTCTTTTATCTTTTGGGAATCTTTAAGCATTTGTATGTGAACCTCAACATCAAAATTAACATTAGTTAAGGTTGTAAAAAGTCCATTTTCCACGAACTCCACTACTGTTTTATCTATGATCTCTCCTTTATCAATTAGTGGCTTAGCATAACATGCTATTCCTTTTAATTGATATATTAATAGGTCTTGAAGGTTTGCAACTTCTGGAGTCTTTCCACAGACACCCATCTTAGTACATCCCTTTCCCCCCATTGTTTGTTCACATTGATAACAAAACATTGCATTATCCATATTCCTATCTCCTTTCCATATATGAACTTATTATTAGTTATTTCAAATCATTTTATTCATATTTACTATTTTCCTATTAAAATAGTAAAATTCACGATTGCTAAAAACACTCGTGAATTACTTATACTTAATTTTTCTTTGTTCCTATTATCTTTTTAAATCCCATGATTGAAATAATACAATTAACTATAAATATAGCTATACAAATTAGTAAGCTCAATAAATATACAAAATTTAAATTCTCTTTCATAAAATCAGCTAATACATTAATTGCAAAATAACTATGAATTGAGCCAACTGCTAATGGAATGAAATAAAATAATGCAACTTCTCTACTTATAGATTTACTTATATCTTTCTTGGAAGCTCCTATGTTTAGAAGTGTTTTATATTTTTGCTTATCTTCATTTGCATCACTATAAATTTTTATATAAATAATACTAGCTTCTGCCAATACCATTACTAAAAATAAGAATCCTCCAATTGCGTAAACAAATTTCACCCATTCTATTGTTTTTAATTCATATTGTCCATAAAATCCCTGAGTAGTTTCCAAATTAAGATTTTTCCCTATTTCCTCTATTACATTAATTATATTTTCTTCATTTTCTATTTTGATTCCATAGAAGTTTATTTCAGTAGCTGTTTCTCTAAGTTTTTCATATTCATCATTATTTACAATTATCGTAACATAATTTAATGCTTCACCAAAAATCCTGATTCTAGTACTTTCACTTATATTAAACTTAACATCATTTAATGTAACGTCTTTGATATTTGATAGCAGACTCATAAGTGTACCAGGTCTTTCAATATATATAGCATTATTACCTTGCACCATTTCTTCATTAAACTTAACTAAATCTTTTTCATCACCATTTTCTTTTAATATATTAGATAAGTTATCATAAGAAACCACTATATATTCATCATTTTGATATTGAGGGACATCCTTCAATGTACTTTTAATTTTTAACACTTTAGTTTCTAAAGAATACTTTTCTTCTCCAATTTCTTTTAATTTATTAGCTACTTCCTCTGAATTAAACTCATCTTTAGATGAAATTGCTAAAGAATATAAAGTAATATTTCTTTGACTATTTTCATATGTTTTCTTCATTGAAAAAGCTGTTCCAAGAACTGTAGTAGTTGTTGCTGTTAGTATAGCTATAGTAGCGTAAACTGTATAATTTTTCTTAAATCTATAAGCTAAATTATTTATAGTTATAATATTTGCTCCTTTGTATAATATAGATTTTTTATTAATTAATAAATTAAATACTACTTGGAAAACAGCTCCAAACAATCCATAAGTACCAATGCACACTAATATTAAAGTCTTAAGCGCATCAGTTGCTTCTTTATTTACTAAATAATACCCATAACCAATTAAAACTAATGATATTATTGCAACTATATATATAAGAAAATTAACTTTAGGCATCTTTTCTTGCTTTTTACTTGCATTTAAAAGATCTACAATTTTACTTCTAACTATGCTTATAAATCCTTTTATACTCATAAATAAAAAGATACACATAAAAATTGATACAGTATAAATTATAGAATTTATACTTACATTGAATGTCACATCTATATTAAAATCTGCAATTTTAAAAACTATTATTTGAAAAAATTTTGATAAAACAACCCCAATAATTGTTCCAATTAATGATGCACTTACTCCAATCAACATCATTTCAATAAAATATATTTTCCCTATTACTGATGAATCAAGTCCCATAAATGCATAAATACCAATTTCTTTTTTTCTATTTCTTAAAAAGATATTAGATGCATACCAAATAAAGAAAAACATAAATATAACTAAAATGACAGTTATAACTTGCAAAATAAGCTTACTATATTCTTCATTCATATCACCAAGAACCTTCATTGCATCCCCATTCATCATAATTAAGAAATTACTTAAAACAACTACAGAAAATATCATTGAAATAAAGAACATAGTATAAACTTTAATATTATTTTTGAAATTATTATAAGCTATATTGAATACGCTCATTATTTAGCACCTCCTAAAGATGCTAACATATCGATTATCTTACCATAAAACTCTTTTCTACTTTCTCCTTTATTTAATTGGCATTTTATTTCTCCATCACTTAATATATAAACTTTATTAGAATAACTTGCAGTAATAGCATCATGAGTAACCATAACAATAGTAGCCTTTTCTTCTTTATTTGCTCTACTTAATGATTCTAGCAAATCTGATGATGATCTTGAATCTAAAGCTCCAGTAGGTTCATCTGCAAAAATTACTTTTGGATCAGTTATTAAAGCTCTAGCTGCTGCCCCTCTTTGCTTTTGTCCTCCAGATAATTCATATGGATACTTCTTTAAATGCTCCTTAAGACCGAATATCTCTGCAATATTAATTACTTTGTTTTCTATATCTTTAGTTTTCTTTTTTCCTAATGCTAATGGCAATGCTATGTTATCCATTAAATTCATATTATCTAACAAATTATAATCCTGAAATATAAAACCTATTTTATCTCTTCTTAAATTAGATAAATCCTTATTCTTAATCTTTGTTATATCTTTTCCATCAAGAATTATTTCACCTTTTGTTGGTTTATCTAAGCTTGAAATTAAATTAAGCAAAGTAGTTTTTCCTGCTCCTGATGGCCCCATTATAGAAATAAAATCACCTTCATTTACAGTAAAATTTATATTATTTAAAACCCTTGTTCTAAACCCTCTAACTCCATACTCCTTAGATACATCTTTTAACTTTAAAATTTCTTTCATAACTAATTCCTCCAAAATTAACTTTAACTTTAATTTTATTTTAATAGTTTTTTAATTTGGATTCCTTCACTTAACCTTACCTTTTTTATTCTAATGTTACATTTTAGTAACCTTTAAATAATCGGAGATTTTATAAAAGTATATATTAAATAAAGTATATTCACCCTTAATTGATTCCACAGAAATTTCATGTTCTAATTTGTTTAATACCTTCTTAGTAAAATAAAGTCCCATGCCAGTAGATTTATATACTTTATTTCTACCATTACTCCCTGTAAAACCTTTATTAAATATCCTTTCTATATCTTCTTTTTCTATGCCAATGCCATTATCCTTAATGCATAGTTTTATATATTCTCTATTATCCTCTGCATAAAACTCTATCTTTCCTTTTTCTTTTGAGTATTTAATAGCATTATTGATTAATTGATCTATAACATAAATAATCCATTTTCCATCACTATAAATATTATAATTTAAATTACTTGTAACAACTTCCATCTTATTTTTTATTAAGAAAAATGAATTATTTTTTATAGATTTCTTAACTATATTACCTAAATTTTCTTCCTTAATAAATATATCCTCTGAAGCTACCGTAGCTCTACTTCCATAAATAATTGAATTAACTAAAAAATTTATTTTTTCTGTTTCATTTTTTACACTGCTTGCTACAGTATAATCCTCTATATCTTCCGAAATTATATTTAGTGCTGTTATTGGCAATTTTATTTCATGAACCCATTTAGAAATATATTCTTCCATATCACTTAATTTTTCGTCATATTCTTTAGTTTTAAAATCATACTTTTTATCTTTATTATCTATAACTTTATAAATTATTTCCTCTTCTAAAGAGCTTTCTTTAATATCTTCTATAGAAATATCATTTTTATCTAAAATAGATTTATATAAATCGTAGTATTTCTTTTTCCAATTAAAATAAGTAGTATATATCCATATTAAATATATAGCAATTATAATAAAATCTAGGTAGATTAAATCACTTGCTCTACCATTGAATGAATTTATTGAAATCAAATATATGTTTATTACTATTAATAAGGCTATTGAAAATATAATATTTATATTCTTTTCTTTTATAAATCTTATTAAGCTCATTAAACCATATACCCTATGCCTTTCTTAGTTTTTATAAAATCATTCAATCCTAATTCATCCTTAAGTCTTCCTCTTAACCTAGTTACATTTACAGTTAATGTGTTATCACTTACAAACTCATCATCGTTCCATAAGCTCATCATAATTTTATCTCTTGATACTACTTTGCCTTTATTTTTAATAAGTATTGATAATATTTTCATTTCATTTTTTGTTAAATCAATAATATTATCCTCATATTTAAATGTACATTTTTCCACATCTAAAATAGTATCCTTATAATAAATAACAGAGTCCGAAAAAGTATAATCATAGCTTCTCCTTAGTAATGCATTTATCTTAGTTATTAAAACTTCTATAGAAAAAGGCTTTGTTATATAATCATCACCACCATTATTTATTCCCATAATTAAATCCATATTTGAATCTCTAGAAGATAAGAAAATTATTGGCACCTTAGATATTGCCCTAATTTTTTCGCACCAATAAAATCCATCATAATATGGTAAATTAACATCCATTATTATTAAACTTGGATTCTTTTCAGTAAACTCTTCAATTATATTACTAAAATCATCTATTATCTCTACACTAAACCCCCATTTATTCAAAGATAGTAAAAGTTGTTTTGATAAATCTAAATCATCTTCTATTAATAATATTTCTCTCATAATAGCTACCTCTCAGTTATTTTTATGTAAATTATAACATTATGTAAATTTATATTAAACATTATAAAGTATAAAAAAGCTATAACTAATATTATATAGTTATAGCCTTAATTTTATTAAAAAGTACTTTGGTTACGCTAGCCAAAGCTATTACGCCCTCTATACTAATAACCTTATATTTAATTTCTAATTAACTTAACTTCTTTATTTATTAACCTTAATGATTGTTCTTTTATTCCTTCTAATGAATAATTGCAATTTTTTTCTTGTATCAATATTTTCGTTTTTATGCTGAATTCTCTAGTATACATATCAATTATCCTATTTTTGATATAATACTTAAAATTACTTCCACCTAAAACAACTACACTAGGGTTAATTATTGCTGATATTATTTTAATAGTATTTATAATTACTTGAATATACTCATCATCATCTAAATTGCTAATCATCATTGCATTTAGAAAAGTATTTCCAACAGGAATGAATCCAATTTCTCCAGCATATCCATTATCACCTTTTAAAACATTTCCATCTAGTACTATTCCAGCCCCCACCCCTAATGAAGTAAAGCTTACATATACAAGACTAATAGGGTCACATTTATTTTTTTCTATATAATCATTATAAAATGCTAAAGAAGCAGAATTTATATCATTCTCTAATAGTATAGGAACATCAAATCTTTCTTTAAGATATTTTCTTATTTTTATTTCTTTCCAATCTTCCATTCTAATTCCAGATAAATATCCATCATCAGTAACAACTCCTGGAACGCTAATACCAATACCTTCTATATTGTTATAAACTCTATATAAGGCTTCTATTGTATTTATTATAATTTCAATATCTTCTAAACTTCCTATTATTTTAGTATTTTCTTCTAAAACTTCTCCTAAAGTGTTTACAATTCTATAGATTATTTTCTCTTCTTCTATTGATATTGCTATTAAATATCTTTTATTAGGATTTATCTTATATCTTTCAGCTCGTCTTCCACCACTAGATTCATCTAATCCTACAGATATTATTTCATTCATTTCCATTAACTCATTTAAAATAACTCTTACTGTTGTATGACTTAAACCTGTATCCCTAGTAACTTCAGCTCTGGTTGCATTACCTCTAGCCCTTATTGAGTTCATTATTAATGAAGTATTCACATTTTTAAGTTCTGTTGGTTTTCCTGCAATTTTTTTCATTATACGAAATTTAGCTCCTTTAAAATATCACTAGGATTTTTAAAGTTATAATCAGCATCTATTCCATCTAAGTCATCGGCACCCCACATAGCTATACCAAAATCCATACCTGCAGCCTTAGTTGCTTTAAAATCAAATATAGTATCTCCAATATACATACAATCCTTTGGACTTATATTTAATATTTCACTTACTTTTAATAAAGGATCAGGATATGGTTTATGTCTTTTTGTATCATCTGCTAAAACTTCACACTGAATATATTTTTTTAATCCAGTAGGTCCAAAATCTATTTCATATTGGTCTTTCATTTTAGAACTTGCTATAGCACATATGATTCCTTTTGAATTTAGTGTTTTCATAACTTCATCAAAGCCCTCATATAATACAGCACCTTCTTCAAAATCATTTACATACTGTACCCACTTCTTATAAGATTTATCTATGTCCTTAAAACCAAGATCTTCTAAAGTTCTCTTTCCTGCATATGCTTTATATTTAAGCAAATCTTCATAAGAAATGAATTCACCTAGCTCTTCTTTTATTAACCTTTGAAGTGGAATTAAATTCATTCTCTCTGTATTTAAAATTGTTCCATCTAAATCAAAAATAATACATTTATACTCTCTCATATTTATAACCATACCTCTATACTATACTTTTGAAAGTTTCTTTCAAAAGTATAGTAACATATTTATATAAATTAATCAATAAAATTAATTTATATAAAATAAACCAAGCCACAATAAAATGGACTTGGTTTAAACTTGTATATAAATATATTATAATAATTTAATCAATAGTATTAATTATTTCTTATATCTAATCCGTCTCTAAATAATTAGTCCTAATAATAGCTTGTTCTATTCGAAAATTAAATATTCCATAATAACAAACAACAGCATCAAATAAAAACAATTACATCTTATTTAGTGCTTTTTATCTAGAAAATTTAAAAATAAAATACTAAATTATTGTATTGATAAATCCTATTTAATCATATTATTTCATTTTCTAGATAGCCATTTTTTAAATAGTTTTCTTTTAATATTTTTTTCCACAATTCCTTCATATCCTTGTTAGGAACTTCATATTTTTTATGCTTATTTATATATTTAAATTTATACATTTTTGTTAGACTATGATAAGGCAATATATCAACATATCTTATATTTTCATAATCATTAGATATTTTACATATAGCCTTAAAGTGGTCCTCATAATCATTAACACTAGGAATTATAGGGCATCTTAGTATAGTACTCTTGTTATGATTTTTTAATACTTCTATTACTTTATAAAAATCAAATTCTCTTTTTATATTCTTTTTATAGCTTTCTTTTTCAGTTAATTTGTAATCTAACAAATATTCATCTATAAACTCAATTGATTTTTCTATTTGATTTTCAGGATCATATCCACTTATATCTAGACATATATGAATTCCAATTTCTTTTAATTTAATTGACACTTCTTTAATAAACTCAAATTGATTTATAGCTTCTCCACCACTAAAGGTCACTCCTCCACCTGAAACATTATAGTAATCAATATCTTTTATTATAATTTCAATTAATTCATCTGAAGAATATTCTTTTCCATATGTTTCGTAAGCATTGTTAGGACATACATTTACTAATTCAAAGTTTTGATCATGTTTATTAAAGTCTATACTCAATTGGTTATTAATAATTTTTATTCCATCTCCATTTACATGTTTAACACACTTTCCACAAGCTGTACATTTCCTTGGATTATACTTTAATTGAATTTTAGGAGAAATAGACTCTGGATTATGACACCACGGGCATCTTAAATAACATCCCTTCATAAAAATTGTTGTTCTTATTCCAGGGCCATCATTAACAGAAAATCTTTGTATATCAAATACTATTCCTTTTCTACTCATTACATGTCCTCTCCATTATTTCTCTTTGAACATCATCATCTAAATTTACAAATCTTGCACTAAACCCTCCAACCCTTACTGTTAAATTCTTATATGCTTCTGGATTATTATATGCTGCCACCAAATCTTCTTGATTTACTATATTCACCATAAGTTGTGGGCCGCCCTTTTTAAAATAAGTAGCAAATAATGCTTTTATTTTCATTCTTTCCTTATTAAACATAGTCTTAGAAAATTTAATGTTCTGAACGCTACCTGCATGTATATCTGCACGTATTTTAGCAAGAGAATTTAACATTGCTGTTGGTCCATTAGTATCTGCACCACTTTGTGGATTATTAGCATTACTCATATACAATCCAGCTATTCTTCCATCTGGTGATGATGCAGTTGCCCTTCCCCATTCTGTATTAACTTGATTATTTATAACAACTACTAACCAACTATCTAGCCCAACTTTATTAGCTTGCTTAGCAACTTCATTACAAGTAAACTCATGAAGTTCAACTGCTATAGAGTCAATATAGTCATCATCATTTCCAAATTTAGGAGCATTAATCATTTCTTGTTTTACATTATTATATCCATCAAAATCAACTTCTAATACTTTTTGAATATCTGTTAAAGTATATTTTTTTTCATCAAATACTAATTTTTTGATTGCACCTAAAGAATCTGCAGCATTCATATTCCCATACATTTCATTTGTTCCACCTAGATACTTTACTCCACCATCTAAAGTCATTTTTCCTCTTCCAATACAATCATCAGTTAATATACTTGTAAAAATGAATCCTACTTTTTCATTCATTACTTTATATGAATAAGCATGAGCATCAGCTGTTAATTCTATATAATATCTTAATAATTTCTTATATTCATTAAAGAATTCATCAAAACTTTCTATTTCATTCATCTTTTTTATTTTAAGTGTTCCATACTTATATTTATAATCCCATTGATCTATTCCATCATGTATCATAATTGTTAAAAGCTTTAATAAGTTAATACATGTATTTGGAGTACCTACACTTTGCCCTGAAAGAACAAATTCTCCACATCCAAATGGAACATATTGCTCTGCTGTTTTCATATCTACATGCATTGTTTTAGATACTGCTGGAATATTTACATCATCATTATATAAAATAGGATAAGTTGTTCCTTCTCCAATGCAGTCTAATGCTAAATCATATATCTCTTGATTCATTCCCTCATAAATTCTAAGAGTGAATTGTGGCTCGACTAGTTTTGCTTCTTTAGTTGCTCTAATTGCTAGCTTACAAAATACATCTGCATTCTTTTCATTTCTTCTACCTTTTCCACCAACAATAACTCGTCCATTTACATTTGTTCTTTTTACTTCAATAAGTCTCCATTGTGATTTAATATATTCTATTGCTTCTTCTTCAGTAATTATATTATTTTCTAAATCATGAACTAAATAATCTCCTAAATAATCATCCATTCTACCATAATTTACAACACCTGATACTGATGAATATAACCATGCAAGTTGCATAGCTGATATAAATGAGTTTGGTTTATCATTTTCAATTGTATTTAATGCAACTAATAGCTTTTCCATTTGCATTCTTCTCATCTCAGAAAGTGTATCTTTTTTTAGTTCTTTCTCAACTTCTTCTATATGATATCTAACTACAACTTGTAAAAGCTCAAGTGCTTCAATCATAGCATCATATTCTTTTTGTGAATCAATATTAATTTCTCTTTTAGTATTTATTATCCTCTTCAATCCATTTATTCCATTATCTAATAAAAGGTTATAATTCAAATACATTCCGCTAAAACGAGCTGTTATAATTGCTGGAAATAATACATCCACAAACTTTCCTAAAATATTTTCTTGTAATTTATCCTTATAAAACACTTCTCTAGTGTCGTTTTTCGCCCAGTACTTTTTTAAATATTCTATGTCATCTTCATAATTTTCTCCAAGCTTCTTTGAAAAATAATCTAACTTTTCAAATTTACAATAATGTCCTGGTCCCCCAACTGATGTTACGCTTCCAAATCCTATTGCTAATGCATCATATCTTCCTAATATCAAATCGTCTTCATACATAGGTCTAAAAACTTTAGGAAAAAGAACTTTTAAACACTCAATTTCTCTTTTTAACTTTTCGCTATCATCATATTTTTCATGAACTTTTGTATATTTTAACATTGTTTCTAATTGTTCTAACTCACTCATATATAACGGTTCCTTTGGCGCAACTGCTACATTAGTATCATTTCTTTTTAACTCTCTTTTAATCATTACTTATTCCCCCAGTCAACTTGTAATTACAAGTTAATTCTATATCAATGAGTTCCTTCCGTCAAGTTAATTGATTAAAATAAATTTTATAAATAAAAAACTATCCTAATGTATTTTTAAATAATATTAGGATAGTTTTTTATTTTATCTAACAGATGCAATAGTAATTGAATTGTCCGTAGATATTTCTCTAGTATATTGAGCAAGTATTGATTTTGTTAAATATACCTTATGTTCAATCTCCAAAATAGCTGAATCTAAATCTATTTCTAATATTTTAGAAACCTCTTCATTTGATTTTATAGCTTTTATAGTTTTTATATCATGACTTACATTATAGTGTTCTTCCATATATTTAAAAACAGACTTCTTTAAGACTTCCTCATTAAAATCTTTAAATAAATAACATGGCATATATGTATATTCTAATATTCTTGGTTCTCCTGAAATAATCCTTAATCTTTTAAAATAAATAAATTTTTCCTTCTTATCCACATTAAAAGCATTACATAATTTCTCATCACCTTCAATTTCCTTACAGAAAAACACTCTATTTTCTATCTTGTATCCTTCATCTTGCTTTTCTGATAATGTTGTTAATTTACTTTGTTCATAGAACTCTGGAGGATTAACAAATATTCCTGAACCTTGCCTTGAATGGACATATCCTTCATTTTTTAGTTTTGATATTGCCTTCCTTAATGTTGGTCTACTTACACCATATTTATGGCAAAGTATTTCTTCTCCCTCTAAGGAAGACCATGAAGAATATTCTTTTCTTATTATTTTATTTTTTATCTCTTCATAAACCTCTACGTATTTCATATTGCCTCCAAATATATATGATATTATTATTTTGTCATAAAATTTTTCTAAACATTTATACTAAGTATACCATACATACTAAAAAACCAAAAATTTTTATTTAACAAATTAATATTTACAAATTAGTATTTACAAATCTTCTTTTTTGTCTTATTATTTTATTGAAAACGAAAACAAGGGGGAATAATCTATGAATAAAATTTTTTCAAAAGACTTAATCCAACTTAACATTAAGTCTAGTACAAAAAATGAATGTATAGAAGAGTTAGCATCACTTCTATATAAGCAGGGGAAAATTACTGATGTTAAAAAATATCTACAAGACGTTCATAAAAGGGAGGAGGAATTTTCTACAGAATTAGAAAATGGGGCTGCTATACCTCATGCAAAATCTATTCATGTAAAATCACCAGCTGTTGCTATCGGTATAAGTAAAAAGGGGATTGCTTTTGGTAGTGACGAAACTAAAAAAACTCATTTAATTTTTCTTATAGCAATGCCAGAAAACTCAGATAATACTCATATTCATACTTTATCAACTATTACTAGTAAGCTACTTGATGAAAATTATGTTACTAAAATGATTAATTCTAAATCTATTGATGATTTGATTTACCTTTTAGAAAATAATGCACAAGAAGAAGTATCTGTTACCAATAATAAATTTCTTATAGGTGTTACTGGTTGCCCAGTTGGCGTTGCTCATACATATTTAGCTGCAAAATCTTTAACTAAAGCAGCTAATGAAATGGGATATTCAATAAAAGTAGAAACTAACGGATCTATAGGTGTTGAAAATGCTCCTACAAATGATGAAATTGACAGAGCTGATGGGATAATAGTTTCCTGTGATAAAGAAGTAGATATGGCTAGATTCATAGGCAAAAGGGTTGTTGTAACTGGTGTAAAATCAGCTATAGACAAGCCAAAAGAACTTATAAATAAGGCATTAAATCCTTCTACTCCTTTATATACTTCTAAAAATACTTCTATGAAGCGATCAAATGAAGAGGATAAAGGAAAAAGTACTTTTTATAAAGCCTTAATGAATGGTGTATCCTTTATGATACCTTTTGTAGTTATAGGTGGTCTTATGATTGCTGTTTCACTTGCCTTAGGTGGTGAACCTACTCCAGGTGGACTAGTTATTCCTGAAGGAAGTATATGGAACAAAGTTTTAAGTATTGGTGATATCGGATTTAAATTAATGATTCCAATTTTGGCAGGATATATTGCATATGCAATTGGTGATAGACCTGCACTTGCTCCTGGTATGATAGGTGGATGGATTGCAAATAATGGTTCTTTTTATGGAGCTGATGCTGGAGCAGGTTTTATAGGCGCTATTGCTGCTGGTTTATTAGTTGGTTATTTTGTTTTATATTTTAAGAAAATCAAGTTTCCAAAAGCTATTGAGGCTCTAGTTCCTATAATGATCATTCCAATCTTGGGTTCTTTATTTATTGGATTTATATTTATCTTTATAATCGGTGCCCCTATATCATCTCTTATGAGCTGGTTATTTGATACATTAAAGAATATGTCATCAGGTAGTATGATAATTCTTGGTTTAGTTATAGGATTAATGCAAGGATTTGACATGGGTGGACCTTTTGGTAAAGTTGCCTTTATGTTCTCTGTTGGTTTAATTGCAGAAGGTCAATATCAATTTATGGGAGCTCAAGCAGTTGCTATTCCTGTTGCTCCACTCGGAATGGCATTAGCTACATTCCTTGATAAAAAGAAAATATTCTTTAAAGAAGAGGAAAGAGCAAATGGTAAAGCTGCTCTAGCTATGGGATTAGTAGGTATATCCGAAGGCGCAATACCTTTTGCCGCTAGCGACCCTCTAGCTATAATCCCTGCAAACATGATTGGTAGTGCAGTAGCTTGTATTCTTGGATTCTTATTTGGAATTACTAATACAGTTGCACATGGTGGTCCAATTGTTCTTTTATTAGGAGTTGTAAATAAACCTATTATGGGCTTATTATCTATGGTTATAGGCACTATAGTAACTGCATTTCTAACTTTAGTTCTAAAGAAATTTAGATTAAATAAAAAAACTGTTAAAGTTAAATAACGTTATTATAATATATTTATCAATAAAATATTAATTAACTATGCTAAGACTTTAATTAAATAAAAATAATTTTAGGGATAGGTAATAGCACCTATCCCTAATTCATTGAAACTATAGTTATATCAGAATTATATTTAATTTGCTTGCTTATTTGTATCAATAAGTTATTGCAATAAACATTATGAGTTGTCTCAATTGAATTAGTTACTTTTTCTGGTGAGTATTCGTTTATTATGTGTTCTGAATCAATTAATACACTTTTAAGCTCTTTTCTATCATGAGTCAATGTAAAATTCTTATCTTTTTCAAAATAATTTAAGATACTTCCACTACATTTATTTTCATCAAAATCTTCAAATATATTCTTAGGTAAAAATCCTTCTTCATAAATGACATTGTCATCAGTTTTAATTATCCTTCTATACGTATAAAGAAATTCTGAACTAAAATAGTTCTTCATTTTATTTTCAATAATTCTACAATCTATTACAATTATTGAATTTATTTTGCTACTCTCAACACTTAATGATGTAATTGTAGTATTTAAATAAAATTCTCGTGGATTAATATAATAACCCTTACCTTGTTTAGAATTAATATAACCTTTTTCCTTTAATTTTTTTAAAGCTCTCCTTACAGGCTCTCTTGAAACATCATATCTTTTACATATTTCATTTTCAGAGATCAATAATTCTCCTTCTTTGAACTCTCCATTTAAAATTAGCTTTTTTATTTCTTCATATATATAATCCTTCTTAGTAGTCACTTCCTCATCTCCCTTACCTTATGTATCATATATAAACAAATATTATTATTAATAATTTCTTTATGCAACGAATTATATTTATTATACCATAATAATTTGACCTTTAACTTTTAACTATTATAAATTAATAGGCATATAATTCGACTCCACTAATAAAAAATTGAAGAAGTCTTATAACTAAAACCAAAAGTCCTAACCGATTAAGCTAGGACTTTTTAGCAAATCTCTATAATAGTTCGCCATATCTCTTTATAAAAACTTTTTTTAATAGCGTTACTAATATCATATAAAGTATTATTATTACAATTAAAAAAGGAAAATAAATTGCTGGCATAGAAACCATATCCAATGCTTTACCAAAGAATGTATAAGGAATTATAGTTCCTACTGCAATACCTAATGTTGTTAGTGTTGTGAGTTGCCATGATGCTCTACTTTTAACAAATGGAATTCCTGGTGTTCTAATCATATGAATCACAAGTGTTTGAGACCATAATGATTCAACAAACCATCCAGCATGAAATAATCCCATAAATCCTAATTGTTGCGCTTCATTTAATATATGATATTGTCCACCAAATACAAAAGGACAAATAAAGAAATACATCAAAGCATAAGTTGCAATATCAAAAACTGAGCTTGTTGGGCCAATCCAAAACATAAATTTACTTATTGAGCTTGAATCCCATTTACGAGGTACTCTTATATAATCTTCATCAACATTATCCCAAGGAATAGCTATACAAGAAATATCATAAATTAAATTTAACATTAGTAATTGTATTGGTAACATAGGTAAAAATGGCAAAAATATACTTGCGACTAATACAGAAAACATATTTCCAAAATTTGAACTTGCTGTCATCTTTATATATTTAATAATATTAGCATATATCTTTCTACCTTCTACTACTCCATCTTCTAATACCATTAAATCTTTTTCTAATAAAATTATATTCGCTGATTCTTTTGCTATATCAACTGCTGTATCAACTGAAATTCCAACATCAGATTCTGTCATAGCTGCTGCATCATTTATTCCATCTCCCATAAAGCCAACAGTATGTCCATTTTTTCTTAAAGCAGAAACAACTCTTGTCTTTTGATTAGGAGAAAGTTTAGCAAATACATTTATTTCTTCTACTACTTCACTTAATAATTCATCATCCATTTCTTCAATATCTGATCCAAGTAATAAATTATTTACCTTTATTCCAACTTGCTTACAAACAGAGGATGTTACTGCATCATTATCTCCAGTAAGAATTTTAACATTAACTCCAAAATCTTCAAGAGCTCTTATTGCATTAGCTGTACTTTCTTTTGGTGGATCTAAAAATGCTAAATATCCTATTAATACCATATCTGATTCATCTTTTACTGAAAGCTCCCCTACGCTTGATGGATTGTTCTTCTGAGCAATTCCTAATATACGCATTCCTTGACTATTATAACTAGAAACAGTCTCTAAAATTTCTTTTTTAATTTCTTCTGTAATAGTTTCAATTTTACCCTTATATTCTACATGAGAGCAAACTGATAACATTTCTTCAATAGCACCTTTAGTTATTAATTGAGTTTTTCCTGCTTTATCTTCAACTACTACACTCATACGACGACGGCTAAAATCAAATGGTATTTCATCTACTTTCTTATAATCATGCCATAACTCAATCATATCTTTTTCATTTGCATGATTAACTATAGCTATATCCATTAAATTCCTTAATCCTGTTTGATGATAGCTGTTTAGAAAAGCATGACGTAATACTCTATTATCTTCATTTCCTTCAATATCAAGGGAATATTCTAAAACCACCTTATCTTGCGTAAGTGTACCTGTCTTATCAGTACAAAGAACATCCATTGCACCAAAGTTTTGTATAGCATTTAAGTCTTTTACTATTACCTTCTTCTTTGACATAGAAACTGCACCTTTTGCAAGGTTTGCTGATACTATCATAGGTAACATTTCTGGGGTAAGCCCTACAGCTACTGAAAGTGCAAATAAAAATGCTTCCATCCAATCCCCTTTAGTAAATCCATTCATAAATAATACTACAGGAACCATCACAAACATAAATCTAATTAATACCCAAGATACTGAATTTACTCCTTTTTCAAAGCTTGTAGTTACCTTTTTCCCTACCAACTGCTTTGCCATTGAACCAAATATTGTATCATTACCAACGTTAATTGCTATTGCTATTGCTGATCCACTAATAACATTACTTCCCATAAAGGCCAAGTTATTTAGCTCTATCGGATTTTTACAATCATGAGTAATGGCTGTATCTACTTTTTCAACAGGCTCACTTTCGCCTGTTAAAGATGATTGACTAATAAATAAATCTTTTGCTTTTAATATTCTAATATCTGCTGGAATCATATCTCCAGCAGCAATATGGATTATATCCCCAACTACTATTTCACTAATAGGAATTTCCTTTATTCCTACTCCTTTACGTTCTACACTTATAGTTGTTTTAACCATCTCACCGAGTTTTTCAGCGGCTTTATTTGACTTTGTTTCTTGAATGAAGCGAAGAATACCGCTTACTAAAACCATCGAAGTAATTATAACAACTGATGTCGCATCTCTCTTGCTTGAATCAACTATCATTATATCTGTTACAAAAGATATAATTGCTAAAATTAATAAAATAATAGTAAATGGATTAATAAATGACTCTATTAGTCTTTTTACTAAAGAATCTCCCTTTTGATGAGTAATTTCATTTTTACCATATTCTTCTCTCATCAATTCAACTTTAATTTCTTCATAGCCACTATAGCTTGTATTATACTTTTCTAAAATACCTAATTCATCTTGCTTTGAAGATAAAATTAATCTATTAATTCCTGAATTTATTTTTATTTCATTTGTACTTACTTTTTTAAATATTTTCTTTTTCATAGTCCTATCCTCCTAAAAATTTTTAGTTTTTTTATAGGTAAGACATAGATCCAAAAGAAATATTATCCCTTTAATTATTAAATTTAGAATGAAACTCGCTACTCACATACGTTCCTAGGAGTAACTTCGATTAACTAAATCAAAGATTTAGAATCTCAGTTAAGAGGAATAAATAATGTATAAGCCACTACATCATAGTTCCCAACATTAATTAAATTTATATTTTCTATTAGTGGATCTATGCACTTACTACTCTCTTCATCCATTCCTCTCACCTCCTAAAATTCAAAATATCTATAATAAATATAAAAATGGATTTGAAAAATAAAAAACCCTTACCACAATAACTTAATGGTAAGGGAAATAAACTTACAAGCTTAACACAATCCTAATAAAAGGTTGCGCAAAAAACATAAAACAGAAAACTGCTTTATCATCGTTCAAGCTTCAGCTTCACAAGGCGATGAAATTGCATTAGTCTATGCCTTGGCTTCGACATAGACTGCTAACCTTCTCATAGTGTCTCCACTATTTTGCGGCAGCAACCCTTATCCTTGTGGTAACCTCACCTACCGAAAAATATTAACTTTTCATTTCTTCTTTATCATATGCAATGATTTCAAAAATGTCAACCCATTTTATATAATTCATACTTAATTTACATTTAATTCATATAATCTACTATGTGATTTTATTGTAATAGATATTTAAAAATGTTACAATAACTCTTATTAAGTTTTGCTTAACTGGCATTGAATACTTAGTGAAGTTTAACGCAGTTTAGGTGACCTTAATACTAAGGAACATCTACTGCACTTATCTGAAGTATATGTTCCTTAGTATTAATTGTTAATTATGAATTATTAATTGAAAAAGGAGGATTTATGAATAAAAAAACAGCATTAATTTCTACTGGCGCAATAGGGGCTTTATCTATCGGTGCCTTAGGACTTATAGGTAATTATTTTTATAACTTAGCACTTAATCCAAATACTTCGAAAGATTCTATTTTTGGAACCCCAGAAGAAGCAAAATCTACAAGTGGAGAAGTTCTTAATAAAAATGTAGATTGGCTACTTAATAAATCTAATTTTTCTAATGAATATATAAAATCTTTTGATAATTTAAAGCTTCATGCTTATAAAATACTAAATGAAATTCCTACTAATAAATGGATTATAACTGTTCATGGATATACAAGTAAGGGATTAGATATGAGTGGTTATGCTAAAAACTTTTATGAAACTGGTTATAATGTACTAATTCCAAATCTAAGAGGTCATGGTAAAAGTGAGGGTAGTTACATTGGAATGGGTTGGTATGATCGATTAGATATTACTAAATGGATAAATTTAATTCTTAATATTGATGAAAACGCACAAATAATACTTCATGGTGTATCAATGGGAGCATCCACTGTTTTAATGACTTCTGGCGAAGATCTTCCATATAACATAAAAGCTATTATAGCTGACTGTGGATATACGTCTGTTTGGGCTCAATTTTCTCATCAATTAAATGTACTTTATTCACTACATAGCTTTCCAATAATGAATGCTTCATCAGCTGTTACAAAGCTTAAAGCTGGCTATACCTTAAAAGAAGCATCTGCATTAAAACAAGTAGCAAAATCTAAGACTCCAATATTATTTATTCATGGAGATAAGGATGACTTTGTTCCTTATTCAATGATGGAAGAACTTTATGATGCTACAATCTCACCAAAAGAAAAATTAACCATAGAAGGTGCCGGACATGCTAAAGCATCTAAGGTAAATCCTGAACTTTACTGGTCTACAATAGAAAACTTTATAGATAAATACTTAAATTAGTGAAAAGTGAAAAAGTGAATGCATATATAGGTGCAAAGCAACTTTTATTCAAAAATCCTGTAAGGATTTTCTCCTTCACTTTTTCCCTTTCCCCTATTTCACTATTTTGCTTCGCAAAATATTAATTATATCCGTTAACAATTAAGTCTAGTTTTCCCGTTTCAGGATCTATTGCAAGTCCATGAATTGAAATTCCTTGTGGTGTTAATGGATGCTTTTTTATTAAATTAACGCTATCTTTTATAGATTCTTCAACTGAATCAAAGCCATGAAGCCATTTTTTTATATCTATACCTCCATTTTGAAGTGTTTCTAAGACTTCTTTTGTAATCCCCCTATCAATAGCCTTTTGTAATAAATTATCTGTATTTAAATTGCACATTCCACAACCATGATGCCCAATTACAAATATTTCATCAATATTAAACTCATATATTCCAACGATTATACTTCTGATTACGCTTCCAAAAGGGTGCATAATTGACGCTCCAGCATTTTTAACAATCTTTGCATCACCATTTTTCAAATTTAATGCTTTGGGTAATAAATCTGTAAGTCTAGTGTCCATACAAGATAAAATAAGTATTTTTTTCTTTGGATTTTTTGAAGCTATATATTGCTCATAATCTTTGTTTTCAACAAATCCTTTATTGAATTCTAATATATCATTAAGTTTACTCATTATATTTCCTTCCTAAGTTCATTATATTTATATGATTAATTAAAAATTAATATCTTACTAAATATTACTATATTATTTAAAATAAAATACTAAAATTAAGATCATATATATCTTTTAATCATTTTATAATAAACCTATAGTTTTTCATATAGTTTTTTATGTGAAATTACTTTATCTTTTTTTATTTCATTCAGCAAGTCTTTATATTCCAAATCTAGTTGTTCCTTTTTCTCTTCGTTTACTTCTAGGGATAAACGTGAAATAACTTCTGTTAATTTATTTTTTAAAACTAATAATTCATCTTCACATTTCTTTTTATTACTATCAAATTCCTCGTTATTATTATGTTCTAAATAAGAACTATAATTTCCATCAAATTCATGTAAACCCTTATCTTTTATTTCAATTATATAATTACATATATTTGAAATAAATCTTATATCATGAGACACCAATACAATTGTCTTATCAGTGTTTCTTAAAGCATTTTCTAATGCTTCTATAGATTTAATATCTAAATAATTCGTTGGTTCATCTAGTATTAGTATATTATTATCTGATAAAATCACCTTACATAATCCTACCTTTACTCTCTCCCCTCCACTTAAATCTCTTACTTTTTTATTTACACTGTTATCTTTAAACCCAAATTCACTTAAATTAATTCTTATAAAAGTTTCATCATAAGATGAATCCTTCTTTATATTTTCTAAAATGCTTTTATCATCATCTAAAATACTTTGAAATTGATCAAAATATCCTATTTTTACAGTGCTTGAAATCTTAACTTTATCATTATTATTATTTACTATATATTTTAATAAAGTTGTTTTTCCACATCCATTTTCACCTATTAAAGCAATTTTTCTTCCTTCTTTTATTTTTAAATTAACATCATTTATTAATAATTTATCTTCCACATAAATTTTAAAAGCTTTTACTTCAATTGGATACTTAGAGTTTAATTTCATACTTGGTACAATATTAATTATAATTTCTTTTCTTTCTTTTGGCTTTTCTTTAGCTTCTAAATGATCTATTCTGTTCTTAATTGATTTTATATTATTATCTATATTCTTCTTTCCTCTTTGATCACCCATTTTTATGGTTTTAGCTTCTGATGGACCCATTCCTTTAGGAGCTTTTTTAATTCTATCTCTAAGTACTTCTTTTTCTGATATTACTTTTTCTAATCTAGCTTTTTCATGAATATACTTATTATATTCTCTTTCGCTTACTCTTCTATTTTTTTCTTTTTGATTTATATATTCACTGTAGTTTCCATTATATAAAGTCAGCTTTCCTCCTTCAATTTCGATAATTTTATTACATAAATCATCCAAAAAATTCCTATCATGAGAAATAATAAGTAATGTTCCTTTGTATTTCTTAAACATTTTATTTAAAAGCTTAACACTTTCAACATCTAAATTGGAAGTTGGCTCATCTGCTATTATAAGACTTTTATTTTCTTCAAGTGCTTTTACTATCCTCATCTTGACTTTTTCACCTCCGGATAAATAATCATTATATTCAGTTGGAACATTAAATATACCTTTTAATTTTCCAGCTCCTTTAAATTCGCACCTTTCTTCTCTTTGACTAATATAAGAATAACTATCCGTAAGATAATAAGAGCCTTCATCTGCTTTTACTTCACCTGTTAATATTTTTATTAAAGTTGTTTTTCCTGTTGCATTCTCCCCTACAATTCCTATTCTATCCCCTTCAAATATTTCAAACTTATCTATATCTAACAATAATCTATCTCCATAATATTTCTTTAAATTATTAATGCTTGCTAGTTTCATATTAAATCCTCCATATACAAAAATATAAAAAAAGGATGCTGTAAAAATTACAATTCACAACTATCCCGATTAAATCAATTCTTCATCAATATTATTTGATTTATAAATTAAATGTATTCTATTATAATTTATTGTTTTTTCTTTTTTAAATAATTTAATAATATCACTAGCTTTTGGACAAGATATATATTATGATTATAAAAAATACAAATTTAAGGTGGTACATATATGACAGTTTATGCAATAACATTTTATTTAAATGAAGATTCTCATTCATGTGATTGCGATTCTCACGATCATGATCATGAACATCATCACCATCATCGTGATGACTATGATATAGTTGGAACTATAAAAACACTTGGAGCTTGGGCTAATTTTATGCCTGACAGCTACTTAGTTAAAACTGACGTTTCTGCTAAAGAAATAGCAGAAAAAATTAAAGCATTCTTACAACCTAATGATTTACTTTTTGTAACTAAAGTTGATAAGAATGATGTTGAATCTTTAACTCCTGGAGTTGTAGATTGGATAAAGGCTTAATTGTAAAAATTTAAAAAGGGTTAGATTTATTTTAGATCTAGCCCTTTTTCTTTCTAAGTATTTTTTATAACGATATCACTTCATTAATCATAATTTTCTAATTCATAAAGTCTATTATATAATTAATTCTGAAATAAGGTATTACCTCCTACATTATCTTTAAAACTATCTTATACAACATCTAACTAATTTTTTATTATATACAATAAAGCCATTATTGTTTTATAATTAAATAAGTTTTAAAATTTTACAAAAGAGGAGGATTTGAATTGATAAATGCGTTAACTATATTTATTTTACAACTTATCTACGTTCCACTTTTAACATTGAGGACAACATTTGTTGTAAAAGGTAAGAAAGCTCAAGCTTCAATGTTTGCTTTTCTTGAAGCTATAATTTATATAGTAAGCTTAGGTATTGTTTTTTCTGATTTAAGTAATTTTCTTAATATAGGTGCTTATATACTTGGATATGGTATTGGAATATATATTGGAGGAATTATAGAAGAAAAGCTTGCTATCGGATATAGAACTATTCATGTAAATTTGACTAGCTATAATCAAGAATTAATTGATATGTTAAGAAGTTTAAAATTTGGAGTAACCACTTATACTGGTGAAGGAATTAATAAAGAAAAACGATATAGACTTGAAATTGTATCACATAGAGTAAGAGAAAGTGAAGCTATCTCAATAATTCAATCTATGGAGAAAAATGCTTTTATAGTTTCTTACGAGCCTACTCAATTTAAAGGTGGATATATTACTAAACATCTAAAAAAGCTTTAACTTCATGTCAGGTGCATAAAATAAGAACTATTCTTTCTAAATCTATATTAGATAAACTGAGTAAATTTAAAATGTGAAAAAATAATCAAAAAATTCT